>NZ_LGUG01000004.1:2532337-2657824 GCF_001274715.1 Aneurinibacillus migulanus
GGTGGCAGGTGTAACTTCCTCATTCCCGGTTCGATTTATTCCAACTGGGGTTTTTAGGATCAACCCTCCGGCTAGACCAGCACAAATTTATAGAAGTAGATTTCGTCCCGTCCCTGGAGGTGTCAGTATTGGTCAATCAAATCCTCCGCTTACTGGAACAGCGGGAATCAATGTTATTAGAGGTTCACAAGAGTATATTTTGAGTAATAATCACGTTCTAGTCAGGAATAACAGTCCTGTATTTTCTGAAACCATTCAGCCCGGTGCTTCAGATGGTGGGATAAGCGGAAGGGATCGAGTTGGCAGAGCTTTTGAATTTGTTCCCCTTCGTAGAACAGGTCCTAATTTTATGGATGCCGCTATTTCTATTCCAGATAGGAATAGCCTTCTAAATCCACGATACCTTGACGGTCCATCAGGCCGGCTTATTGTAGTTCCAGGTCATCTGCTAAGTTACCGGGTTGGAGAACGTTTCAAAAAAACAGGACGTACTACAGGTTTTGTCAGAGGAGTAGTTGAAGCTATTGGTGTAGTAGTAGATGTGGACTATTCAAGATTAATACCAGCGCTCGGAGTCATACGCTTTTTTAACCAGACAGTAATCAGCACAATCAGTAGTAGACCAATAACTCTCCCAGGTGATTCTGGTTCCGTTTGGTTAAGGGAGAGAGATAACTTTGCAGCTGCTGTTACCTTTGCCGGTTCTTCTGATGGGCTTCGTTCCACTAGCTTTCCTATTCGGTTTGCCATGCAAGCCTTTCGTACAAGAATTGCTAGACCGGCTGGCTCCAATAGATTTACGGCTGGAGCTATCAAAGGTATGCCGCCAAAGAACAACTTTGCTTATGTCCAGCCTCTTACTAAAGCGGAACTGAATCAGATCAGTGTGGTAAAAGTAAACAAATCTAGGTAAGAAAGTTACCCTATTTTTTTTATGAGTAGATACGTATCCAAGCCGTTTCTGTTTGTCTCCATATACTATTACTATTATCAAACTTATTTAAGGGTTGTGATGAATGAATATCAAGACATGAACAAGTTTAAAAATAGGTTTGATTTATTGTAAGAATAAGAGGAGGTGAAATCATGAAAAAAAAATCATCTCTCAAGGTTGCAAAAAAAGCAGGTGTAAAGCACAAAAAAATCATATTAAATGTGAACCGGGCACATATTAGACAGGATGATCTTGGGAACGGATTTCAGCGTTTTATACTTCGGAGTTTTTTTATTAATCCAGGTCAATTTCTCACTCTTACATTAACTGGGGGCTCAGTGGGAGGAAGAGCTAGGGCAATTATCAGTGCTGGATGGAATATTAATTTTAATGTACCCGCATATGCGGTTAGGAGTTTCCCATCAGCACCAGGTACTTGGACACTAACTATTCATAATCCGTCTCCATTTCTAAGGGTAGTATCACCTTATATAATAACTAAGATTACTTAAAGAGAGCAACAGCATGTTTAATGTCCGATAATTTACAAGTTGTAAACTAAAGCAACCCACATGGTTATGCCTATGTGAGTTGCTTTGTTTTTTGTATGCCATTTTCGTAATACGGATGATGCTGAAACAGTATTTCCGTTTCAGGCTGGATAGCAATCCCTAGCATTTATAGGAATAATCTATCCCATTTTTTTATCAGTAGATACTTGTCCAATCATCTTTATTTACTTTACATATAATGTATTAATAAAGATAAGGAAGGAGGGACAGCAATGGTAAAAAGACGTGTAAGAACATCGCAAAGAATAATCACCCATAGAGATCTACGCAATGAAATTAGAAGAAATAGAGAACTCATTAGAGAAAATAGAGATCTTCTTTTCGAAGTTCTTGACTTGTTAGGAAATGAAAATGATTTCGTGGCACGCAGAGCTAAGAGAAGAAAATAAGCACGTAATTCAAGAGCACTCTTGCAGTGCTCTGCTACATAAGGATAAGAGTATTTCTACTGCAATTATACAGATAATTGCCTTTTGCCTTCAGTAAGAATATTCAAACTGGCGTTTACGTCCCTGTCCCATTCGCTATAGAAACCACAGTACGACCATACCACTTTGCTTTGTATTCAAGCATCGTTCTGAATTGATACCAAGGCACTTCGCTGATGGCTTTAGCTATATACATCTGATTTGATACATCGACAAATTCTTGTGGTGAAAGATAAGAAAAGAAGGAAGGGCGGTGGGCGGGAGCGGTCGGAAAAAGACACGACCGCCTTTTTTCTGCCGGGGCGCAGGGCGTATCCACCCTCTCTCTTTCTCCATCCCTCCTCCTTCCAACCACGCTACCTTGTCAAAATATTAAGTGTAACTTATATAGTTGCTTTTTCTATTGAAATTCCTTCTGCATTAGCTGTAGTAAGGCTTTTAGAAGGGGGAAAATAAAATGGCTATAGTCTATGTAACAAATATCAACTCGAATATTGTCTCTGTAATCAACACAGTATCAAATCGAGTGATTGCTACGATACCTGTTGGGAAGGCTCCCGCTGGAATAGCAATTCCCCCTACTCGTCTATCTCAAACATTGGTAAAGCGTCGAAAAAGTTGACGTACTCTACTAAAAAGAAGGTCCGATAACATACCTGTTGATTATCCATCTATGGATACCAAGTAAGTCCATAACATGAAAAAAAGAGTCTGCGCTGCAGGCTCTTTTTTATCCGTAGTATGCTTCATCATACGACGCTTTCTTCTGCTTCCGTTCCGCAGGGCAAAACAATGCGAATGGTTGTCCCTACATCAGATGTTGTTGCGATCGAGATCTCACCACCGTGTTTTTCGATGATTTTTTTAGCAATGCTGGTGCCGAGGCCACTTCCGGTTCGGTTCACTTCTTTCGCCTTCGGCTCACGATAGAACATGCTGAAAATGTTTTTCATATTTTCTTCCGAAATTCCCATGCCATTGTCTGTGATTTCAGCGACTACTTGTCCATTCTCTTCGTAACAAACGATATGGATACGGATTAACTCCTTCTTTCTGGAGTATTTAATCGCATTCCCTAGAATATTTACAAGTGCACGATTCATCTTTGCAGGATCGACGAAGATGAGCGGCAAATCAGAGGGATAATCCGTATGTACTTCAATGTTTAATTCCTCTGCTTCCTTTATTGCCATATCCAATGCGTAATCGAGTAGAAAATCAAGCGTAAGCCATTCTTTTTGCAGAGCAGAGGCATGGATTTCCAATGAAGACAGTTCGAATAAGTCATCGATAAGTTGAATCGTATGATTTGTACGGGCAAGAACGGTGCGCAGGAACTCTTCTTCTTTCTCAGGTGTAAGTTCGTATGCGGCAAGGGCCTGCAGGTACCCTTTGATCGAAGTGAGCGGCGTTTTTAAATCATGGGAGATTTGTACGATAAGTTCAGACCGCGCGTGCTCCGAGTGTTTTAAGCGATCGTACATCTCCATTAATCTTTCATTTGCGGTTTGCAGATCTCTTGTTCGTTCTCCTACCTTCTCTTCCAATTGGTCGGCGCGCTTTTTAAGCTCGCTGATTAGTTGTTGAATCGTATGGCTCATCCAGTTAAATGTATGGGTTAGATTACCGATCTCATCCCTCGACGTCACTTCGATTTGTTGCCGGTAATATCCTTCTCCGCTTTTTTTGATTGCCGTTGTCAAGCGCTTGACCGGTTCCGTTACGGTTCTTGAAAAACGATACGAAAAGAGCACAAGCAGAATAGCACCGACAACGAGAAAAAATAAAAGCTGGAAAATAAAGTTTTTTAGCTGCATATCTGTTTGCTTTGTTGCCTGGGTGATAATCGGTTCCGCGATATCCGCTTCCGGGACATAGAAATTCATCGTCCAACCGCTGTTTGGAATTGCGGCGAACAAAAGATAAGCGTCACCCTTCGCAGAAGGAATCTTTCGCACACCTTTTGTTTTTGCTCCTGCTTCTCGAACAGGGTGGACCAGTCGGCCATCGGAATCAAAGAGGCCGTGCATCGAATGGGTGGAAACTGTATGTCCTGATTTCGATTGATTGCTTGCAATTAATTGGCCCTGTTCGCCTGTAATGAAAGCAAACGCATTCGGTTCGGAAAAGGTCAATGATAGAAATTTGTCGACGATATGATCAAGCGGAAAATCGATTCCGAGCACGCCCCGCAGTTGACCGTTTGGTAGATAAACAGGGGTGCTGGCGGTTACGACCCATTTCCAATGAGTGAGGTCTTCATATGGGCGCGTCCATATAACGCCTTTGCCAGGATTGTGTGCGGCATCAGCAATATAATAAAATTCATAGTTTTGAACACGAAGATCCGGAGGTAGTTGGCCGAGAGACACTTCATATTCAACATTAATAGGTGGGTAAATCAAGAATCCTGATTCAGAAAAACAGAAAAAGGCAGCTTTAACGCTCGGTTCGCTGCGCGGAATCTCCTTAAGCAGCGGTTCTAGCTGTACAGCCACCTCCAGATCTGTTCGCAGACGGGCTGATGGGGAGGCGGCGGAGCTGAGGAAGAGCGATGCATTTCTACTATCGGGATAAGCCAGATATCCCTCTCGCGTCTGCTTGAGAGCGATACGTGCTCCGCTATCAGGCTTGGGGAAGGCAAATATGTATTCGGCCTGCTTTTGGAGCAGATTAAGAGCGGTTTCAATACGGGTGAATTCCGCTTGGTTTAGCTCCGCTTCTTTTTCAAGTAATGCGAGCTTTTGAGCGAGTACACCGTCAATGGCAGTTCGGGTCTGTTCCTCCGTGATGCGGTTGGACAATGACTTAACCTGAATCAGGCTATATAAGCCCAATCCTGTATATGGGAGAAAGGAAAGGAGCGTTGTAAAGCATACGATTTTCAGAAAAAAAGATCGGGTCATTGCATTAAACAGCTGCAAATTTATATCCCACTCCCCTGACGGTGATGATATATCTTGGCTGAAGCGGGTTCTCCTCAATGCTTCGCCGTAAGCTGGAGATATGAACAACTACTGTCCGCTTTTCGCTGAGCGTATCCATTCCCCAGACGTTATCGAGGAGTTGCTCGGGCGTAAAAACGCGGTTAGGATGCCGGGCAAAGAAACAAAGTAAGTCGAACTCTTTTGCTGTCAGAGAAATTATCTTCTTATCCCGAAGCACTTCACGCGAGTGTGTGTTAATGCAAATGTTATCAAAGTAGATTTGGTGTTCTTCGTGCTGTTGCTGTTGTTTCTGTAGTAGACGCCCGCGACGCAGATGGGCACGTACTCTGGCCATCAGTACGCCAATATTAAACGGTTTTTCCACATAATCGTCGGCACCGAGACTGAAGCCAAGAATTTTATCGGTATCTTTGTTTTTACAGCTCAAAAACATAATCGGGCTCGAGGTAAGCATACGCATCTGCTGGCAAATCTCCATGCCGTCTGAGTCGGGCAGCATAATATCGAGCAGGATGAGCGAAGTCGAAGTGGTTTTGACAAACTCAACTGCTTCCAGACCAGAAGAAGTTATCGAGTAGGGCAACGCTTCTTGTTCAAAGCAAGTCGACAACAGCCGCTGTATGTCCTTGTCGTCTTCTACGATAAGTACGGGCTCCATCCTTTTCACCTCTTACAATCTAGTGATATCTTTAAATTTTCTTATAATTATGCCCTAAAATCAATATTTGTTTATCTTTATTGATCATAAATACGCAATTATACACATCTGATTTGATACATCGACAAATTCTTGTGGTGAGAGATAAGAAAAGAAGGAAGGGCGGTGGGGCGGGAGCGATCGGAAAAAGACACGTTTGCCTTTCTTCTGCTGGATCGCAGGGCGCATCCACCCTCTTCTTTTTCTGAATCGTCTCCTTCCAACCACGCTCCCCTGTCAAACTATCAAGTGTAATGTATATAGGCCGGCAATTATCAAATGAAGTTGATAGAAATTTGATGAAGGTTTAATGATAGGTTAACAGATATTTGTCTTATTTACATTAAAATATTTAGAAAATTATAAAAAGGAGGGCGGAATATGGAGCATATAAAACCTTTGAACTGGAAAGGAAAAAAGCTGCAGTCGCACATAGATGTAAAGAAAAAACCGGAAGTTGAAGGACTATCCCTGTTACCGATGGGTTGTGCCACGCTATTTGATCCCGGGTGGGAAACCGATTTCTCGGGTATGGTGCTTGACGGGTTATGCCAGCCCCACTACCGGGATATCTATGGCTGTTACGGCGATTGCTGGTGGGCAGCCCAGGTGCCGGACGGACTGACGAATTATGGCAGCTACTCCGACGAATGTCCGGTGGCAGCAAATGATTGGCGGAAGTTGCAGTACGTAAAACCGTAGGAAGGAGGAGAAGCATGAAGGGGAATCGGATACGTCTTCTTTTGCTGGGGCTTATAGCTGTCAGTGCGATTATATTTTTTGCTCTGTACTGGAACGGACAAGGCAACCAGGCAAGCGAGACGGTAGTCACACCGCAAAGCATGGGTGGAACCCATGTAAGCAAGCAGGTCGAAGCTTCATGCATGGGATGTCACGCCGTGGATGAGAATGGAAAGCTGGCGCGGATCGAATATATGAGAAAAACGCCAGAAGGATGGTCACAGACGATTGCACGAATGGAGCGACTACATGGACTGAAAGTAACCGATGAACAGCGCAAGCAGCTTATTAAAGATTTAAGTAACGAGCGGGGGCTTTCACCTGAAGAGGCGAAAAGCGTGCAATATTGGCTCGCTGACAAGCCTTCCCATATGGAAGATCAGATTACGAATCCGAACTTGCAAAACGCCTGTATGACTTGTCATGCCGGTGGGCGTTTTCTGGCACAGCGCAGAACGGAAGAAGAGTGGAAGAATTTGAAAGACTTCCATTTGGTCATGTTTCCATCTATTTATTTAAATCACCGGCATACCGATTGGCCGGTTGTAGCGGATGCCGCCATCAGCTATCTAGCTAAACAATATCCATTGGAAAGTAAAGAATGGGAGAGTTGGAAAGGCAAAAGCCAGCAAGTCGAAGGGAAATGGAAAGTGGTTGGTTTTCAAGGCACGAAAGGTGTATACATTGGAGACAGCGAGTTTATGAGCACAGATGGCAAACTTGTCGAGAGAAAGAGCGTACGTTATCTAGAGCAGAATGCGTCGCTTCAGTCGAGGGGAAGCGTAGAGATGTATTCGGGATATGCGTTGCGTATGCAGTATGAACAGGCCGGCAAAAAGCTGCGCGGTACGTTCAACGTTGGAAGGGACGGAAAAACGATCAAAGGCGACTGGTCAGATACGAGCAATCCGGGTATCACAGGAGAAGAAACGTATTATAGAGTGCAAACCGAAAAGCCTGAAATCATTCATATGGAGCCCCGGGCTATCCAGCGTGGGCAAACACAGGAACTCACTCTTTATGGCATGAATGTAAAACAGCTAACAGCACAGGATTTGAAACTGCCTGCCGGCATTTCTATCAAAAACATGTCAGCTCTGTCAGATGACCGATTAAAAGTATCGCTTGAGGTAAGTAAAACCGCTATAGAGGGAACGAGTGCCATCGGTACGGAAAAAGCGATCGTTCATCCAAAGCTGGTGGTCTACGATCGCATCGATTATGTAAAAGTAACTCCACCATACGCAGTAGCTCGCATAGGCGGCGCTGGTCCGATGCACAAGGTAAGCACGCAATTTGTCGCATACGCCTACAGCAGCGGTAAAGACAATAAACAGGGAACAGATGACGATGTTGAATTAATGCCGGTAACGGCTGAATGGGCGCTGGTCCCATACCCGGAAGGAGAAAAAGACGAAGATTTGCGCTACATCGGCAGCATAGATAGCAAAACAGGTTTATTTACGCCGGCGGCTGAAGGGGTGAATAAGGAGCGTCCGTTCACCCAGGAAAACGTAGGAAGCGTCAATGTTATCGCGACATACCGCCATGGCGAATATACGTTGACAGGGAAAACCCATCTAGTCGTTACAGTGCCAGATTATAGTAATGTCGTTAATTAACCGGAAAGGGGGGACGGCATATGTCGACGATACGGCTAAGTAACTATATCGATTTTGAGGTGGACGGTCATCCGTATTTGTTTCACGGCTTAACCGGTACGATTATTGCCCTCGATAACGCAGCAGCGGATATAGTCTCCTTTGCAAAACAAAACGGGAAACATATAGGGGATAGTACGATATTCGAAGTGGAAGCATATCTCGGACGGACGGATTGTTGGGAGGAACATAGGGAGGCTTTGCAGGAACTAGTGAATTTGGAGATTTTGCAATATGAGAGCAAAAGCTCGGAACGGGGCTTTGCGCTCACGCCGCCTACTCCCAAGCATACGGAACGAATGCCGGTGAAAACTCTGGTAGTGCATCTGGTTAACGAATGTAACTTGCGTTGTACGTATTGCTATGCAGGAGATGGCGAATATGGTGCACCGAAAAAATACTTATCCCGGGAAGTAGCCGAACAGGCGGTTCGTTTTCTGATGGAGAATAGCTATGGAGAGAAGGAAGTCACGTTCGTTTTATTTGGGGGAGAACCATTTCTGAACTGGGAGGTGCTGAAGTATCTCGTTGAGTACGGAAGTGAGCAAGGGCGCATATGGGGGAAAAAGGTGAACTATTCTCTTACAACCAACGGTACGCTGCTCTCTGAGGAGAAGATACGGTTTCTGGAACAATACAGGGTAGGCGTATCAGTTAGCATGGATGGCACGAAGGAGGCGCACGACAGACACCGTTTGTTTGCGGGCGGACAGGGTTCGTATGAGAAAATCAGTCGCAACGTATCCCGATTGATGGAGGGACATCGAAGCGCACCGGTGGGAAGCCGGGTAACCGTCTCCAAAGGATTTGAGAAAGTAGAGAAGTCATTGGTTCACCTGCTGGCGAAAGGATTCTATGAAGTAGGATTCGCGCCTGTCACCGAGACGGATGACCATCTGGCACTGGATGAGCAAGACATGCGAGCATTGCTAGGACAATTCGAAGATATTGCTGGTTTGTATGTTGATTACGCCGTTAATGATCGGTATCTGGGCTTTTCCAATCTGACGAATCTGCTAAAGGAATTGCATATTGGAACGAACAAGGCATACGGGTGCGGTGCTGGATTGGGTTTCTTTGCTGTCAGCCCGGATGGAGGTTTGTACCTATGTCATCGCTTTAATGAAGACGAACGGTTTAAACTGGGCGATATTTACGAAGGAGTAAATAGGAGACGGCAGCGAGAGATGCTTGATGAACTGCATGTAGATCGTAAAGAATCGTGCGCTACCTGTGCATTGAAGCACATTTGTTCCGGCGGATGTTATTACGAAGCAATGGAACGTCAGGGGGATTATCGTCGGCCGAATGCGCATTACTGCGACTGGATGCATGAATGGATTACTGTCGGACTTGTGACATATGTACAGATTATGGAGAAAAATCCAGTGTTTCTCGATCGAATTGCAGGTATTGGGAAAGAGGGGTGTGTGAGCAATTGAAGCGGAAAAAGATAGCCTATGCTTTCGCACTATCGTTGTTTTTGCTCCTGTTCGCCTTTTCTGGAGCCCATACAGCACAGAGTTATATAGAACGAGCGTATGTGTCTGGATATGGGGAGCTGACGGTCATCGATCCTGCCGTTCCTAAAGTGGTGGCCAGTATTAAAGTAAAAGGACCTGTCAGGGATGTAAGTTTTACGGAAGACGGGCGAACGGCGCTGCTTCTTGCCAATGGCCGGACCACATTATATATCATCGATACGATACAGAATAAAGTGACAGAGGAAATAAATCTTATTGGACGTACAGACAAAGGTATGCTGGATCGCCGTGTATGGGGATCAGCCATCTCATCGGACGGCTCAAAGGCATACGCTTTTGTCACTCAGGGAGAGAAGCAGACCAATCGATTTAAAGCATTGCCCAGTAAAATTATTGAAATCGATTTGAAAACGAAGGAAGTTACACGAGATATTGAAGCACCTTACGGTATCCACAGCCTACAGTTTAAAAAGAATGACCCGAATACCTTGTTCATCTGGGGATACGACCTCTATACGTTACACACTGGAGCATGGAAGCTTGAGAAAAAAGAGGGGATAAAAAACAGGGAAAATAAACAACAAGGCTCAACCAATATTCTACTTCTCTTCCCGCGGGGAGAGAATACGAAATTTAACTCCTTTCCTACGGTAACAACATATCCAGATGGACGCGTGGCAGAGGGGATCGGTTGGGCCAATCTGGAGACAGGCACCCTTAAAATCAAAGACTTTGATAAAGAGCCTGTAGGTATGTTCTCTGCCATTATAGACGAGCAGGAAAAATACGGATATGTCATCATGAACCACTGGTACAAAGTCGATTTGAAGAACGGGCATGTCATGAAAGACACAAAGCCGCCGACCGGCACAATCTATGGTATTAACATGAGTACGGACGGCAAAAAGATTTATCTTGGTGGAGGAGGCAACGATTTTATTGTAGCCGATACCGATTTGAACGTAGAAAAAATCATAAAAACTCCAACAGACGGTATGGATATTAAAGTGAAAGCCATTAAAAACTAATCGATCGTACCAACTGCTATTGCCTGCTGGAACATGTTCCCGCTTCTTCCTCTGGAGAAGCGGGCATTTCATAAAAAGAAGGGGGAAAAGCAATGGAGTTTGCGGTAGCGATCCAATCACTGCGCGATATGAAGCTTACCGAGAAGCCATGGAAACCTTTCGATTACCAGAACGAGATTGAAGCACAGACACAGACGGTATTTTTCGAAGCATGGGAAACGGTATACGGTGAAAAGCGAAGACCGGATCGTCTTTATTTTGGCTCCGAGTTTTGCCAATATCGTCTAATTTCTTCTGCTGCCGTTCTGAAGGTGCTGGAATATAGCCAGCGGAACGGGCTAGCATTTACCTTTGTCACACCTTATGTTCATAATGCGAAATTCCATGCGCTTACTACCATTCTTACAGAGTTGCAGCAAGAGGCTGTAAGGGTGGGGGAAGAGGTGGAAGTGGTAGTGAACGATTGGGGTGTATACTATCATATCCGGAAACAGTTTCCTATCCTGCGCCCTGTTATCGGACGGCTGTTAAACAAAGTCATCCGAGATCCGCGAATCGCGGATTATTATGACAATGAGGATGCTCCGCCTCGGGCGGTAAATGTAATGAAGGGGAGTGGACTCGTATCTGAATGGTTCGGACGTTTTCTCGAAGCGGTTGACACGGTTAGGCTTGAATTCGACGAGGTCATTCAGGGTTTCGGACAGGAAATGGAATCGCATGCTCTATCGTTTCATTATCCGTTTGGCTGTGTAGCAAGTGGGAGCGCCTGTATGGTAGGGTTTATGGATTCAGACAAAAAAGACAAGTTTCGCGGTGATCCGGACTGTAAGCAGCAATGCCAACGCTATACATTTGAATTAAAGAACAAACAATTCACCGATATGACACACCGAATATTTCAAAAGGGAAATACGGCTTTCTATGCCCATAATCGAACGCTTATTGAAACTGGACTTAGGCGCCTCATGCAAGCCGGAACAGCCAGAGTCGTCTATAGTCCGCGGCTACCGGTATAGTTCATATAGAGAGGAAGGGATAAGATATGAAAATATTAGCGCCTCTCGGTTCGTTGCAGGAAGTGGAGATGCTGGCAGAGAACGGTGCGGAAGAATTCTACTGTGGTGTTACTCCGATGGAATGGATTGAAAAGTATTCTCCTGGAGTGTGGATTAATCGAAGAAATCCGTTCGCCGGCGTTATGTCGCTGAAAGAGCTACAAAGCATGGTGAATGCTTCGCATAGCTACAACATTCCGGTCTATCTTACGTTAAACGCGCCGTACTATGTAGAGGAGCAATATCCGATGCTGCTTGAGTTGATTGTACGCTGTACGCAGGATATTGGGGTGGATGCTTTTATTGTAAGCGATATCGGCTTGATGATGGCGATGAGGGAGCGTGTGCCCGCTGCTGTAATTCACGTTAGCAGCCTGGCCGCTCCGCTGAATACAGGAAGTATTCAGCTTTATCGGGAGCTGGGAGCGGAGCGTATTGTTCTGTCGCGTTCTGTACAAATAGAAGAGATTGCTGAGATGAAAGCTGCTGCCGGGGATATTGAGCTAGAGATGTTTATTTTAAATGATGGATGCGTTTATGAAGAAAGCTTCTGTCATACGACGCATAACCGGGCGGGAGCATTCTGTTCTCAGAGCCAGTGGGAGTATGTCGCGCTGTCAACCGACGGTAACGTATCGTTGAGTCATGCAGAGTGGCAGGTATTGGAAAGTCAGGTGACGGACTACCGTGAATTTGTCTGGTTTGTTAACGATTGTGGCTGCCAACTGGCCCAGGATGGGTTACCGCTTGGTCCTTGTGGTCTATGTGCACTGCCAGAATTGTATCAGGCTGGCATTGATTCACTGAAAATCGTAGGGCGGGAAGGTTCACCGTACCGGAAGCTGGCGAGTGTCCAGCTTGTCAAAGCAGTGGTCGATCAGGTGCGCGCGGAAGCGTCTGATGACAGGATTCGAAGCTTTGCCCGGAAAGTTAGAAACCAGCCATCTTTTTGCGATTCGGGGCTAATGTGCTATTACAGGTAGGGGGTGCGTGATGCCAAAACGCATCTACGCGTTTATTCTGCCGCACTGGAAGTCGTTTTTGTTCATTCTGTTCCTTAACGTTTGTTCAATCGTGCTCATCGCAGTGCAACCGCTGTTTGGCAAGTGGATAATCGATCGTGTGTTTATTGAACAGGCCTATTCTTTTTCCTGGGCGATGGCGGTTGCCATAGCATGTATGCTCACAGGGTTTTTACTTTTTCTTGCCATCCGATATAGCTATCTGCACACCAGCTTGAAAATCACAAAAGAAGTGAAAAGCGCTCTGTATGACCGTTTACTAAAAGCGAATAGTGCTTTTCTTTCGAAGCAAAGAGCCGGAGATACCATTTTACGTCTTAACGAGGATGCGGGAGAGGCGCAGCGCTTGTATACGGATGGTGTACTGCAGCTCGTGGTTATTAGTTTGGGATTTCTTATTGATGTCAGTTTGTTGGTGTATCTGGAATGGAGAATGGCATTATTTTGTTTAGGTCTGCTGCCCTTGCTTTTAGGAGTGACACGTCTGTTCCGCCGGTTATTGTATAGAGAAAATATGCGGATGCGTATGATGATCGCAGACAACCAAAGCTTTCTGTTTGATACGCTCTCTTCCCCCCGCTTTATTAAAGGGGCTGGTTTGGAGAATGCGCTCGCAGGCAGGTATCGGGTTAATCTGGATGGATTGAATGGACAGCAAATCAAACTCGCTCTTCTTACCAGTTGCGCACAGGGGATTCCGCAGGCAATTATTCTAGTGTCTGCCGCTTGCACGGTCTGGTATCTCGGTTTAAAAGTACTTGCGGGATCTTTAAGTCTGGGAACGCTGTTGGCGTTTGGCGCATACCAGACGAAACTGTTCGCTTCCGTTCAGGGCTTTGCTCAGTTGTACATCCGCCTACAGAAAGGGAGGGTGGCCGTAGAGCGCGCGGAAACGATGCTTCGCTTGTCTGTAGATAAAAACGGAGATGAGACAATGCATTTGTTCGGCTCGCATATTGAGTTTGATAATGTAAGTTTTTCGTATGAAGAAGGGGCTTCTCTTTTCAGAAATGTGTCATTTTCCATTGCAAAAGGCGAAAAAATAGGAATTATTGGTCCGAATGGTGCAGGCAAAAGCACGTTGGCAGATTTACTGGCACGGGTGCGATGCCCATCCTCCGGAGTTATCCGATGTGACGGAGTGGATATTCAGACGCTTACCCGTGAATCCTGGCATCGCCGTGTATGTCTGGTTGCGCATGATCATCCGCTTTGGCACGGAACAATTGAGGAGTTTCTACAGGTAGGAAAGGAGCCCGTACCTATAGAAAAGATGTGGGGGATGCTTGAGGTAGTTGGGCTTAAGGAAGCGGTAATGGCTATGTCTGATGGTTTGAAGACACAGGTTGGAGAACGAGGAACCAAATTGTCGGCTGGTATGAAGCAGCGGCTCATTCTGGCCTGGGCTTTTCTTCAGGAGGCGGACCTGTTTATTTTTGATGAGGCAACATGCCATCTCGATACAGAAGGTGAAGGCAAGATTTTCAACTTTATCCAGCAGAAACTTCAGAATCAAACGGTCATTATTATCGCTCATCGCATACAAAATCTTGCATGGGTAAATCAATTGTGGACATTGGAAAGCGACTCGATGATACGAATCGGGAACGCGCGGATGGAAAGGAGAGAAGCGTATGCTCTGGAAAGGGAACATGGCTGACGAAGCATGGGGACGCGGCAAAGGAATCAGGATCGCACATATCGATAGCGGTATCAATGAAGAGCATTCCCATATTGGACGTGTGGCGGGCGGGATTGCCTTTCATGTATCGGAGGAAGGGCGGTTATTTTTGAGTGACGCTTATTATGACGAACTAGGACATGGTACAGCGGTGGCGGGTGTATTGTACGAACAGGTGCCCGAAGCGGAGATATGGGCGATTAAAATTTTTCATGGTACATTAAGCACCTATGTAGAAATCCTGTGCGCCGCCATCGAATGGTGTATCGACGCACAGATGCACATTATCAATTTGAGCCTGGGGGTAAGCAGAGACGTACCTGAACTGCGGGCGATTTGTGAAGAGGCGAACCGCAGAGGGGTTATAATCGTATCGGCTTGCGATGAGACAAGGCAGTTGTGCTGGCCCGCCTATTATCCGACTGTATACGGCGTAAAAGCAGGAGAGCATTGTAGTGGGCAAGTATTCTACTATAATGCAGAAGAACCCGCCGGTTTTCGCGCGTTAGGTTTTCCGCGTCGCCTGGAAGGGCCGCTCCAGAAATTTAATCTGCAGGGCAATAGCTTCGCTGCCGCCCATGTAACCGGCTTTCTAGCTAAAATTATAGAGAAGTATAAAGTATATACTGCCCAGGAAGTAAGGGAAGTAGTACACACAAGTGTGTTAGAAGTAGAGCAGAGGACGATAAATAATGTTTGATATTGTGACCTAATTTGGTAGGGGGAGGCAGGAAACTGGAAGAAAGAAGAGATTGGGTATGTCCTGTATTGCTGCTATCTCATCTATATAAATTACACTTGATATTTTGACGGGGGAGCGTGGTTGGAGGTAGGCGATTCAGAAAAAAAAGAGGTTGGATGCGCCCTGTGATCTAACAGAAGAAAGGCCCGTCTGTCTTTTTCCGACTGTTCCCGCCCACCGCCCTTCCTTCTTTTCTTACCTCCTACCATAAAAATTTGTCGATGTATCAAATCAGATGTATATAGTTGGCCTCCCCTTTTCGGCTTTACCCCCTTCCATATCCCCTTGTATAAAGCATTTATTTCTTAATATCCAGCAATCCTTCACATTCTCCTTCGGTATAGTAAATATAATTTGAGAATCTCTCTTTCTTTCGTAACAATGTTATGTTATACTGTAAAAACGTAACAATGTTTTGTTTCGATGAGGAGATGAACATATGCCGGATGCATTGATTTCCAAGAAAGAGCTGCTCGAAGTAACCGGAATCTCATATGGGCAGTTGTATCGATGGAAAAGGAAAAATATCATTCCAGAGGAATGGTTTATTAAGAAAGCGAGTTTTACCGGCCAGGAAACATTTTTTCCTCGGGATAAAGTGCTGGCACGCATCCAAAAGATTCAAGAAATGAAAGATGACTATTCGCTTGATGATATCGCAGACTTTTTTTCTCCAGATGCTGTGAACGTGGAGATGACAGGGGAGAGATTGGTCGCTCATCACGTTTTGCATAAAGAAACATGGGAAACGTATCGCCTGTTTTTTGAAAAGGATGGAACGCTGGATTTCACTTCGATCCTGTTTCTGGATATGGTTCAACAGTTGACCGACCAAAAAACGGTGACGGTAGAAGAATGCGGACGGATGATTACATTCTTGCAGACAGAATACAAAGCTGTTGAAGGAATGCCTTACGAGTGCATTGGGCTAAGGAAGAAGGGAACTTCATTCTGGCTGCTGATTGCATCTCCGAGCCGTTTCATCGCAGAACAGGAGACAGAGGTTATTGGTCGTATCGATATCACCGAAAGCGTAAACCGATTGAAAATAAAATTGGCGTCACTTCACAAATAGAAGGAGGAAAAATAGATGAAAGAAAAAGAATTTCATCAGCTTCCGGACCTTAAAATTAACGGTTCGGGTACTGTAGGAGGCGGACTTTTCCGCAGGGTAGAAATTAATGGTAGCGGAGAGGTTCGTGGAGATACAGAATGTGAGGAAGTAAAGATTAACGGATCGGGAAGAATTGAAGGTACGGTAAAAGCGAGATTTGTTAAAACAAACGGTTCATCCGTACTGGGGGGCGAGCTGGAAGTTGATGAACTAGAAACGAACGGTAGCACGGTATTGAGAGGTCATGTGCAGGCACAAACAATAAAAACGCATGGAGCAATGGAAGCGAAACAAGATGTAACAGGCGACTATGTGCATATCTACGGAAGCGGCAAGGTAGGAGGAAGGTTGCGCGGGAAAGATATACAAGTGCAGGGCATGATGACTGTAAGCGGGGATTGTGAAGCAGACCGGTTTCGGGCGAAAGGCATGCTTACCATTCATGGATTGCTGAACGCGGATGAAGTGGACATTCATGTGAAAAATCGGTCTTCCGTACAAGAGGTAGGTGGCGGGAAAATCACTGTGAAAAAAATGGGCGGCCTCTTTTCGCTTCTTGAACGCTTTGTAAAAACTGTGTTTCAGCAAGACGATTGTTTCTCCGCAGATATTATTGAGGGGGATGAGATTTATCTGGAAGCGACAAAAGCAAAACTTGTACGCGGAAGAAAGGTGATGATCGGGGAACAGTGTGAGATTGATGTTGTAGAATATACGGATTCCTTTGAGATAGTGGGGAATGGAACAGTTACCCAATCTATAAAATTATAGTATACCAGGCCCGCTCCCTTTCACTTGCTCATGAATATAATAGAAAAGAAGCTTGGATGAGTAGGTGATAAAATGCCGAAGAGAAAACGGAAGCGTCGTGAGTTAGGGAAGTGGAGACTGTGGAATTTTTTTTCGGACGAAGATGCAATACGGCCTTATCTGCCGCCCATGGTGGTTTTTTCTGAACATGCGCTGCGGAGCTATGTGAGAATGTATCAGATTGTCTACGTTAAGCCTGACTACGGTTGGGGAGGCCGTGGCGTCATGAAAATTTGGCATACCCAGGATGGATACGCATACATCTTGGAGAAAGGCAGAACGGTTCACTGCAAAACGCTAGAAAGTCTGTGCGAAAAGGTAAAAAGGCGTTTGGAACCGGGGAAACGTTATGTTATTCAAGAGGGGATTGATCTTGCCGAAATCGATGAGTGTCCGTTTGATATCCGATTGATGATGATGCGTGAATATGGAAGATGGAAGTATGTCGGCATGCTGGCGAAAGTCGCGAGACCGAATAGCGCCATAACGAACTTTGCACGTGGCAAGGGGTATATCACGGATGTCCGTCACGCGCTTAGAGCATCTCTTAACCTTAGTAATGCCGCTATTGATGCGCTACAGGAAGAAATGCTGGAGCTGGGCTTTAGAACATGTCAAAGATTCGATGAATATAAAACATATTGGCAAGTCGGACTCGATTTGGCGGTAGACAAGAACGGCAAGCTGTGGATTATTGAGGAGAATACCGGACCGTCACAATTGTTGTTCGCGCAACTGAAGAACAAATCAATGTACCAGGAAATGCGGCGTATTAGCGCCGTTCGTAGAAGACAGAAGCTACGACAAAAAAAGAAGCACACATAATGCCCCTTTTTTGCTGCAACAAGTAAAAGCTGATCTTTATAAAGGTCAGCTTTTTTGTAGTGAAGAGGTTGACACATTAGGTACGTACATTATTGTCCTGTCTCCGCGTCTGGAAAGAGCTTCACAAGTTATTTACTACTCATATGTTGAGCTGAATTGTGTAATGAATGTAACAAGGGACGAAGTTTATCTAGGTCTTCGTAAATTTCACCTAACAATTTTCGGTTGTAGAAAATGGAAGCAGGGTGGTATGTTGGGAATACGTTATACTGTTGATCGGTCCATGAATACGTATTCGTTTCCATACTATCTAGCTTCAGAACAGATGTATGCAGCAGCGTACCATGATCTGCGGAAATTTGGTGCTCTTTTCCGAGCAAACGATGCAATGCGATTGTTCCCATCGTCACAATGAGCTTAGGGCGTATAGTGGCGATTTGATAATCTAGGAGTGGGGCGTGCGCCAGAATTTCCTTTTGATTTGGTGTCCGGTTGGCTTTTCGTTGTATAACAGTCCCATCCTTGGCGTGCTTTGTCTCGAATTTGTAGGGACGGCTTCGTACCACGCTTGTAATATAGATTTCTTCTCTTGTAATGCCCAGGTGGTCCAGAAACTGGTTTAGCATTTCACCCGCTCGGCCGATGAAAGGTTCCCCTTTCTCGATTTCCGTGGCACCAGGTGCTTCTCCCACCAGCATGAAAGTCGGGTTCTCTGGTCCCTTACCCCAGACAAACCCTTCACAGGCGTACGGTTGAATTCTTTTCATACATTGTTCAACTAATTTTTCGGGATACATGGCTCGCTCCTTTCTCTGTTTATTCTTACCCTTTTTTCAACCTATCACACAGGGGTGAAGGAACAATAAAACAAAAACCATATTTTTACGTTTTAAGGATGACCTTTGCTTGTTATTTGTGATAAAATAAAATTGAAATATTTAATAAATAAAAAATATTCATTCTTCCATGTTTTTCATTACTTTTCCTGTAGGATACGGCTACCGTTTTTTGCGAATATGAATAAGGGGAGAAGTTTATATGAGCGAAAAATACGAGCATATCGTTATTAAAAAAGCGGGTAAGGTTGTAGAATCGTATATCCGGGTTATCAAAGAAGTACAGGATAATGGGAAAGAGAAGGCGATCCCATCCGATAGAGAGTCGTATAAAAACGATAGGTAATATGTAAACTGATCATCTTATACCGAAGGCCGTTGACAATCTGTCAACAGCCTTTTATCGTTGTACTCCACTTCGTGCTTGTAAAAAAGGGGAGGGAAATGAAAAATGATAGACAAAGAAATGCTACTGCCACAAATCACGATTGAAGCAACTTCTGCTTCTCATCCATTTGGTAATACAGCCCCCTATACGCTTTTTCCAGAGAATGAACAGGAGATCGTAGAAATTTTGAAGCATGCCCAGCAGAACGGAATGAAAGTGATTCCGATGGGCGGTGGGACGAAGCGAGGATTCGGGGGAGTAGAGGAAGCGGCCGATGTCATACTCTCACTCTCGCGTTGCAGCGGTATTATCGAGTACTCACCCGGTGATATGATCGTTACCGTTCGTCCCGGTACTACTGTCCAAGATTTACAGAATTATTTGGCGGAATATGGGCAGATGTTGCCGCTTGATCCTGCCTGGCCGGCGTACGCTACGGCCGGTGGGATTGTCGCCGCAGGTGATAGCGGACCAAAACGCCTGCGTTACGGATCGGCCCGCGACCATGTGATTGCTATGCGAGTTGTATATCCGGACGGCACGATTATCCGCACAGGTGCGAAAGTTGTCAAAAATGTGGCTGGCTATGATATGAACAAGCTTTTTATCGGTTCGATGGGCACATTAGGCATTATTAGTGAACTATCATTTAAACTTCGGCCATTGCCGAAAGCAGAACGGTTGCTGCTGCTTTCCTTTTCTGAAACGGAGATGGATGCTATTAGAGGATTCATTCGTACCTTGCAAGATTCGATGCTGGAGCCGGTTTCGCTTGAATTAATTAGTCCCACGCTTGCCGGACGTCTTGGAGAAAAGGTGGGATATATACTAGCGATTGCATTCGAGGACGTGGAGAGCGCGGTGCAGTACCAGGAAGCTTGGGTTCGAAGTCGTGCGCCGGAAGCGTCGCTAAGAAAAGCGCTTATTGGAGAAGAGGCACGAATGTGGTGGGATGCGTTCGCTTGTATTTCGCCATATGGATTGGAGGAGAAGGAGGCAGGGATACAGATCGCGATGAAAATCGGAAGCAAAAACACGGATGTACTCGGTATAATCGATGCCTGTCATCGTCTGGGACAGGACATGGGAGTGGCTGTGGAAGCGCATGGCGGAGCGGGACACGGTATTTCATATGTCTTTTTTACAGGAGGCAATGAGGAGGAACTTGTCAGCTGTGCCAATGCTATCCGCCGTTTGGCACAAGAGAGAGGAGGATATGCCATCGTGCGGCATGCCCCACTTTCGCTTAGACGACGGATAGAAGTGTGGGGAGAAGTACCAGCCCATTTTTCGTTGCTTGGAGGCATTAAGCATACGATTGATCCGGATCGCATTCTGAATCCGGGCCGATTCATAGGGGGGATATAACGATGAATCAACCAGGCATTCGGATGATGAATCCACATACATATGAAACCGCCTCCGTACATGTGGGGATAACGGATGAAGATAAATTTGCGGCTTGTGTTCATTGTGGCATGTGTCTTGAATCGTGCCCAACGTACGATGAACTCGGACATGAGCATCAATCTCCGCGCGGTCGCGTGCATTTGATGAAAGCTGTGGCGCAAGGCAAGATGGCGATAAGCGAAGCGTTTGCAGACCCGGTGTTTACTTGTTTGGATTGCAGGGCATGTGAGACCGCGTGTCCTTCCGGAGTGCAGGTTGGCACGCTGATTGAAGAGGCCCGCGGTCAGATTCGGGAAGATCTGCCTTTGACCGGATGGAAAAAAACGGTCAGTCGCACATTCTTACGTAATCTGTTTCCGTATCCTACGCGTCTGCATGCGATAGGTAAGGTACTGAAAGTATATCAGCGAAGTGGCCTGCAGTCATTCGTACGCAAAACAGGCCTTGTCAATCTTGCTCCGCAGCACCTGCGGGACATGGAAGCCATTATGCCTACAGTGACGGAACCAACGCTTACGAAATACCCTTATGGTATTCCGGCCAGCGGTGAAGCGAAAATGCGGGTAGCGCTGTTTACCGGCTGTATTATGGATGTAATGTTTAGCGATATTAACGAAGCGACCATCCGGGTGCTGACACGCAACGGATACGAAGTGGGAATGCCACAGGGCCAGCGTTGTTGCGGTGCACTCCATGTACACGCCGGGGATCGGGAAGAAGGAAGGCGTCTGGCTCGTCAAAACATCGATGCGTTTCTTTCGGCGGACCCAGATAAAATTATCGTGAACGCAGCGGGTTGTGGCTGCGCACTTAAAGAATATCCGGAACTGTTGCGAGACGATCGGGAATACAGGGAGAGGGCAGAACAATTTGCTGCGAAGGTGGAAGATGTATCGAAGTTTCTGCATGATTACGGCTATAGAAAGCCACAGGGCAAGCTGGATACGCGGATCACATACCATGATGCCTGTCATTTAGCCCACGGACAAGGAGTTCGCCAGGAGCCACGCGAGCTCTTGGAAAACATACCTGGCTTACAGATGATACCGCTTCCGGATGCCGATCGCTGCTGTGGCAGCGCAGGCATCTATAATCTGACCAACCCGGACATGGCTGGGAGAATTCTTGATAAAAAAATGGAGAACGTGCCTGCCGATGTGGAGTTGATTTCTATGGGAAATCCCGGCTGCATGCTTCAGATAGCTATGGGGGTAGCCAAATATGGACGGAGTCAGCGAGTTGTTCATACGGTGCAACTGCTTGATTGGTCGTATCAAAAAGAAGGGCGGGATGTGCCCATGGAAGAGGTGTAGCACATGAAAACAACCAAGGACCCATTGATCGGAGAGCTGTCTGCAATCGTAGGGAGTGATGCGGTATTATTCCAGCCGGAAGATTTGCTGGCTTATGAGTGCGATGCGTATACGATTCATCGTGGAATGCCGCGTGCCGTCATTTTTCCGAAGACAACGGAAGAGGTGGCGGCTATAGTAAAGCATTTGCATGGGATGCGTATTCCATTTTTACCGCGGGGCGCAGGTACAGGGCTTAGTGGTGGAGCGATTCCGCTCGGTGGCGAAGTGATTATCAGTCTGGTGCGGATGAAAAAGCTGCTTCATGTGGATATAGAGAATCGAATTGCGGTCGTCCAGCCCGGTTTTGTCAATCTGAAGCTAACACACTCGATTTCAGATAAGGGATATTATTATGCGCCTGATCCGTCCAGCCAGTATGCCTGTACAATTGGGGGCAATGTGGCAGAAAATGCAGGAGGTGCCCATTGCTTAAAATACGGCGTGACTACCAACCATGTCCTTGGCCTAGAGGTTGTCCTTCCAAATGGAGAAGTTATAGAGCTTGGCGGTGCGCCGGATATACCGGGATACGATTTGCTCGGTTTTATGACTGGCTCGGAGGGCACGCTCGGTATTGTAACGAAGATTACGGTACGTATTTTAAAGAATCCGGAAGAAAAACAGACAGTGCTCGCCTATTTTGATGAGGTAGAAGACGCCAGTTACGCGGTTTCGGATATTATCGCCGCAGGTATTGTTCCGGCAGCGCTTGAAATGATGGATACAGTAGCAATTGAAGGTGTGGAATGCGGTACGTATCCGGTCGGTCATCCGCCTGGTCTTCGTGCGTTGTTGCTCATCGAAGTAGACGGAATCGCTGCCGGTATTAATGAGCAAATTGCTGAAATTGTTGATGTATGCAAGCGGAGAAACGTAATGGATGTGCGGGTTGCGGGAGATGAAGAAGAACGGGGACGGTGGTGGGCAAACCGTAAAACAGCATTCGCTGCGATGGGAACAATCTCTCCTGACTATCTTGTTCAGGACGGCGTGATTCCGCGCAGCCGCCTGCCGGAAGTGCTTGATAGTATCAGGCGGATCAGTGAAACATCCGGTCTGCGTATCGCTAATGTATTTCATGCGGGAGACGGCAATCTTCATCCATTGATTTTGTTTGACGCCCGTAAACCGGGGGAGACGGACATGGCTGTAGAGGTCGGATCGGCCGTCCTTAAAGTGTGTGCTGATGTTGGCGGCACGATTACAGGTGAACATGGTGTCGGGATTGAGAAACGGGAAGAAATGCGGTATATATGTACAGACGAAGAAATCGAAGCGCAGACCCGGATTCGTGCAGTGTTTAATCCTCATAACTTATTGAATGCGGATAAGCTGTTTCCAAAGCCTAGTCGGTGTGCCGAGATGAAAAGGATAGAATCCGATCGCTAAATATAATAAAGATATCACACCTTTGTGTAGTAAATTGTTTGTTATTTTGAAATAATTAGTTAAAATAGCATGTGTAGAGAGAAAATTTATCATGGACCAGAAAGAGAAAGGATGAGAGCAATGTTCAAAGAATTGAATCCTCCAAGCCGTGTATTGATGGGACCGGGACCTAGTGATGTTCATCCCCGTGTACTGAAAGCGATGGCGACGCCGCTCATCGGGCATCTGGATCCGAGCTTTTTGCAAATTATGAATGAAACGATGGAATTAATGCGAACTGTATTCGAGACGAAAAACGAACTGACGCTTGCGATGTCCGGAACAGGTAGTTCGGGTATGGAGACAGTGTTCGTCAACCTGCTTGAGCCAGGCGATAAAGTCGTCATTGGTGTGAATGGCCTGTTCGGCGAGCGTATGGTGGATGTGGCTGAACGCTGTGGAGCAGAGGTTATTCGAATCGAAGCCTCATGGGGAGATATCATTCGGCCAGAGCAAGTAGAAGAAGTGTTACAGGAGCATGCTGGAGTGAAGGCCGTGGCAGTCGTACACGCCGAAACATCGACCGGGGCACTGCAGCCTCTCTCTGAAATTTCCCAGCTGGTCCATGAGCATGAAGCACTCTTAATCGTGGATGCGGTCACATCGCTTGGTGGCGTGAAGGTCGGCATTGATGAGAATGAAGTGGATGCATGCTATAGCGGCACGCAAAAATGCATAAGCGCACCCCCAGGATTGTCTCCTGTCACATTCAGCAGACGTGCAGCAGAGGCGATGGCGAAGCGCAAATCCAAAGTACAGAGTTGGTATCTTGATCTATCCATGATTCAAAACTACTGGGGACAAGAACGCTTCTATCACCACACAGCACCGATTAGCATGAATTATGCTTTGCGGGAGGCTCTCCGTATTGTAATGGAAGAAGGACTGGAAAATACGTGGGAACGTCATTGGAAGTTGGGTCGCGCCCTGCAGTCTGGCCTGGAAGGAATGGGCTTGTCCTTGCATGTAGCCGAGAATATTCGCCTGCCGCAGCTGACCTCTGTATATATTCCGGATGGGGTTGAAGATACGCTGGTGCGTAAGCAGCTGCTCGAACAGTACGGCATCGAAATCGGTGGTGGACTGGGTGCATTAAAAGGAAAAGTATGGCGCGTCGGTCTTATGGGGTTCTCTTGCCAGCCACGCAATGTGCTTCTATTCCTTGCAGCGCTTGAAGAAGTACTGGCACAACAGGGGGCTCATGTACGTAGAGGAGAAGGTCGCACTATTGCAGCGGAGATTATACAGAAGTAAACAAAGAACAATATACAGAGCCGCAGGCGTAAATTCGCTAGCGGCTTTTTGTCAATCCAAAAACCATTGCATAAAATAGTAAAAGGTAGATTAGTCAATCAGTGCCACTCCTTTTTTTAATGCGCCTGTAGCGCCGAATCCTTGATGATATACGATAGGCTTTCCGAGTTTTTCCGCGACTTCACGTACTGTCCACATACTTGGGTGACTAAGTGCTCCGGCCATTACGACAACACAATCCGCTTTTCGCAAAATAGGAAGAAATTCTTTTTCGCGCTTTTTTCCCGTTTTTCCGCTATGAAAAATGATGCCGCATCCTTGTTTGCGGGCCAATTTCTCCAGGGTTTGCTTCTGACTTCCTCCAATCACTGCAATCGTCTTCATTCTTTCTCCTCCTGTATGGCCAAGTTAATAGCTTGTCATTGTTTTCTTAATTTTACCATCTTGCACACTTATTTTCAATAATTCTTATATAAATACTTGGTATTATGTTGGATGTATTGTATACTATGTATTAATCTATATACATCTGATTTGATACATCGACAAATGTTTATGGTGGGAGGGAAGAAAAGGAGGAAGGGCGGGAGCGGTTGGAAAAAGACAGACTGGCCTTTCTTCTGCCGGATCGCAGGGCGCATCCAACCTCTTTTTTTTTCTGAATCGCCTCCTTCCAACCACGCTCCCCCGTCAAACTATCAAGTGTAATTTATATAAGTGATATATTATCTTCTAACTGCATAGGCAAACGTTTCTTATCGAGAGAGGTGGAGGGAACTGGTCCGATGAAACTTCAGCAACCGAGGGCGAATGCCTGTACGGTGCTACTTCCAGCAGGCGTATTATTTGAGAGATAAGAAGGGATTTTCGGCGCCGACCTCTTCTTTGCGGACTTTTTTACGGGAACTTGGCGAGAGAAGAAAAGCGCAAGAAAAACAAAAAGGCAGTGAGGAAAAATGAATGGAATAAGAGAAACCTTACAGGAAAAATTAATTGAACAAGGTATTTTCAAAATTGGCGACCGCCATTTTTACGAGTGTTCGTTTGATGAGCTTGTTCGATACTATCGAAGACACGCGAAAGAAACGGAGGAGTGGCAAACGGTGAAGAGCGCGAGGTATGAAATGAGCGGAGAAAAATATAAAAAATCAAGAAACATGTTTTAGTTCCAGGAAACGGGGTAATATACAAGTACACCCTAATCAAAGGAGGTACTGATAAGCAACGTGAGACACTTGTCAGCTACTTTAGAGGCGGGAGACGGTCAAGCGTTAGAAGGAGGGGTAGCAGCGCTGACAATAGGAACGCACGTTAGAAATCGTTATACTATCGTAAGGCGTTAGCAATCCCGGGTTGCTAATGAACGGGGACAGATAATAAGGATATATCGATATATCGGTAACAGGAAGAATTACAAGAAGCAGCCGGACTGAATAAATCGTTCGGCTGCTTTTTCCTTTTGTAGTAAAAAACGATGTTTGTATAGCTTTTCAGAAGGATGGAAAATATAAAATTACTTTTTCTATAAAATAAAATATTGAAAAAAATCAAATATGACTTGCTCATTTGTTAATTTATTTGTGGAAAAATCCAGATTTAAAACGATATTTTTTAGAGGATGGGTATTCTAACAAGATTTTTTTATTTAAAAAATCAATGAGTAATTATTGAATTGTAAATAAATCGATTTTGACTCACTATGCAAGGGTGAATACTTAGCTTACTGCATTTTTGCATTTGAAATAAAGTGGCATGAATTTTGCTTGTTAATAGAATTATAGTTAAATTCAGAAAGGTGATTGTATGGGAGAACAGAAACTACAAAAAAAGCTAAAGACTAGACATCTTACTATGATTTCTCTCGGAGGGATTATCGGAGCCGGGTTATTCGTTGGAAGCGGCGCTGTTATTAATCAGACAGGTCCCGGGGCTGTTGTTTCTTACGCGATAGCCGGACTTTTAATTGTATTGGTTATGCGCATGCTCGGAGAGATGGCCATCCAGAATCCTGACAGCGGCTCATTTTCCACCTATGCACAGCAATCAATCGGTTCTTGGGCTGGTTATACGATCGGATGGCTGTACTGGTTCTTCTGGGTTATTGTAATAGCCATTGAAGCGACTGCCGGCGGAGCGATTTTGAATGGGTGGATTCCAGGAGTTCCGATCTGGGCATGGAGTTTAATACTCACTTTTTTGTTGACGCTTACAAACGTATATTCAGTTAAATCATTTGGGGAATTTGAATATTGGTTTGCTATGATTAAAATTGTAGCTATCTCGTTGTTTATTCTTTTAGGTTTGGCTATTATTTTCGGTTTTGTTCCAGGGATTCCGTCTCCCGGTCTTTCCAATTTAATTGGACATGGTGGCTTTATGCCGAAAGGCGGGGGTGCTATTTTCGTTGGAATCGTTACGGTTATTTTTTCTTTCTTTGGAGCGGAAATCGCTGCTATTGCGGCAGGTGAATCAGAAAATCCAGAAAAATCGGTTGTTATTGCTATTAAAAGCGTTGTTTGGCGTATTCTACTTTTCTTTATCGGATCAGTGGCAGTTCTCGTTACATTGCTTCCATGGGATGCGGGTGAACTGCTGGAGAGTCCATATGTTACCATGCTTAGTATGGTAGGGATTCCAGGTGCGGCGGAGATCATGAATGTTGTCGTATTGGTAGCGGTTCTATCCTGCCTAAACTCGGCTTTGTATACGAATTCACGTATGTTATATTCGCTGGCCCAGAAAGGGAGCGCGCCGCGTGCGCTGCTGAAAATCAGTAAGGGTGGAGTGCCGGTACGGGCGGTATGGGCCAGCACATTTTTCGCTTATGTGTGCGCTATTTTCAACTTCATCTCGCCGGACAAGCTGTTCTTGTTCCTTGTAAACGCGTCTGGTGCAATTGCTCTTTTGGTATATCTTGTTATTGCGATCTCACATTTGCGGATGCGGAAAAAAATAGAGGGGGAGAACCCTGGTTCGCTGAAGTTCAAAATGTGGCTGTTTCCTTATCTGACCTATGTAACAATTGCTGCGATGATAACGATTTTAGTCGCTATGGCGTTCATTCCAGGTATGCGTTCACAGTTCTTCTTGTCCATGCTACTAACCGTTCTGGTCATCGGCTCATATTTCGTGTTTAAACCGAAAGTGGACGAAAAGCGGGAGCATGAGTAAGAAAAGAGAACGCTATCAAAAAGGAAAAATGAATGATAGATGAATACAAACAAGGCACCGCCCACGATGTGGAGGTGCCTTGTTTGTATTTATCTGCGGATGCAGATCGATTTTCTATGTGGATGCTGCTTATTGGAGCATCAGATCAATTTGCTCGGGGGAGAGTCGCTTGACGAATTCGATGAAATCGAGGGCTGCCTCGACTCCATGACGGTGACAGGAAGTTAAATAACGCTCCCATGCAATTTCGTATTTTTCTGTTCGACTCATATAGCTTTCCTCCTTTTTATCGTCAATAGCGTGGAAGATTTCCATCTCTACAGGCGGTTAGATGAATACACTTTGGACGAGGGAAAGTATCCCGAAGTGCCTTTTAGCTTCTTGCCGAACGGTTCCTGTTTGTACAGGGAACTAATCAACCAGGCTTATTTGTTCTCACAACTCTCTGCTTAAAGATTGAATAATCTTTAAGGGATGGGTGATTGACTACATAAGTATGCAAAATAGTAAGATAAAACTATATTTTTTATTATTATATAACAGGATGGAATGTCCATCAACTGTTATATAAAGAAAATATAAAATGAAAAAGCTGCACGTTTCTTCGTGCAGCTTGTCCCCCTAATGATTAATGCCTTCTAACGCTTGTTGTACTGTTCCATACGCTTTAATGGAAGATAAGTCGATCCCGATATCGATTGCTGTTTTGGCAATCGCCGGTCGGATTCCTGTAACCACCGCCTCGATTCCTAGCAGCCGCAGTACGTTTTCGATTTTGAATAAATAGTCTGCTACAAGAGTATCAATTGTTTGCAGGCCGGAGAAATCGATGATTAAATACTGGATTTTCAAATCAACGACCCGGAGAATTCCCTTTTCCAGAATATATCTAGCCCGGTGTGAATCGATTGCGCCGATAAGAGGAAGGATTGCAATTCCCTTGTCGATAGGAACAATAGGCGCCGATAATTCATTTAATTCTTCGCGGACGGTTTTTAACAAAATGTCTTTAAAATCGTTGAATGCCTGGACGGTTTCGCGGAGAAATACGTCAAAGAACGCATGAAACTTTGCTCCGAAAGCTAAGATCTCTTCTTTAGTGAGAGAGAAACGATCGTCCGAGAGAATGCTTTCAGTAAAAAGTGTACGGATAATGGAATACAGTGGCATACAGTCGCTTATTCTTTTGCCTGTCTGCGCTTCGATTTTACCTAGTAAGCGGCTTTTTTCGATAAGGTTATGATAGGAAGCAGCCTGTTCACCGTCACGAAGATAGTGACCGAAAAACAAAATAAAGTCAGCGATGAAAGCCGTCCGTTTGGTGAATTCATCCTGTGTATAGAGCGTTTCTACTTCTTCAGTGGCCTTAGCAAAAATTTCAGCGGCGATGTGTTCATTTTGTTCAAGAAGATAATCAGCTATATTTTGAATAGTTTCCAATTTTCTCCCCCTTTTCCGTCACTATATAAATTATACTTGATATTTTGACAGGGTAGCGTGGTTGGAAGGAGGCGATTCAGAAAAGGAAGAGGGTGGATGCGCCCTGCGATCTAACAGAAGAAAGGCCCGTCTGTCTTTTTCCGACTGCTTCCGCCCACCGCCCTTCCTTCTTTTCGTACCTCTCACCACAAGAATTTGTCGATGTATCAAATCAGATGTATATAGATAAGGTTATAATATATGAAATATATAATGTAGTAACTATTACATATTATAACATTGTTAAAAAATGAGTACATGATAAATTGAAAAAAGGAAAAGTAAGAGAGAAAAGAGAAGATAAAATTCAGAGGAGGGAGAAATATGACAAAGCATAGGCTTCAAACTGAATTATGCCGACAATTGGGCATTACATATCCTGTCATTCAAGCTGGAATGGCAGGAGGGCCGACAACGGCAGAGATGGTGGCTGGCGTATCGAGAGCCGGGGGATTGGGTACGCTTGGAGCCGCGTATATGGAGCCGGAAGCGATTCGGGAAACGGTACGAGCCACCCGACAGCTAACCGATCGCCCGTTCGGCGTAAATTTGTTTACGGCTGATATGACTGATGACGTATCACGCGTTCAGGAAGTGCAGCGAATGCTGAACCCGATACGGGATGAACTAGGCATCGAAGCTGGAAAAGAAGAGCTATATACGCCGAACAAATTTGTGGAACAGTTCCAAGTGTTGCTTGAAGAAGAAGTACCGATTATTAGCACTGCCTTTGGCACATTGCCGGATGATGCCATGCGTGAAGCTAAGGCGGCACATCGCATCGTAATTACGATGATTACAACAGTGGAGGAAGCGAAGCTTGCGGAAGAGAAAGGAAGCGATATTCTTGTCGCCCAGGGAAGCGATGCCGGGGGACACAGAGGAACGTTTGATATCGGACGTCATCCATACGGTGCCAATATCGGTACGTTTTCGCTTGTTCCACAGGTAGCCGATCACGTGCGTATTCCAGTCGTGGCAGCTGGGGGAATTATGGATGGGAGAGGATTGGTCGCTGCGCTTGCGCTTGGAGCGCAGGGCGTACAGATGGGCACTCGTTTTTTAACAGCGGCGGAGTCAGGCGCTCATCCCGCATATCGGAAGGCGCTGTTAGCTAGTTCAGAGGAAGATACGGTTATTACAAAAGCTTTCTCGGGGCGTCCGGCGCGAGGGATTCGTAATGCCTTCATTGACCACGTAGAATCTTCAGGGGTAAAGCCGTTACCTTTTCCTACTCAGAATACTGCAACAGGTGATATTCGCCGAGCAGCCGCAGCACAGAATGATTCACGGTATCTGTCATTATGGGCTGGACAAGCGACTCGCTTACTGACGGATGGCGAGCACGCGGAAGCGATTGTTGAACAAGTTATTAAGCAAGCGAAAGAATGGATGGAATAGCTAATGATAGAATGAGCTAGGCAAATGTTTGCCTGGCTCATTTGTGTTATAAGCTTACTGTATAATGGGCTGTATAATAATTTCCACACGCCGGTTCTGTTCACGATGTTCTTCTGTATCATTCGGGGCGGCTGGATTTGTTTCCCCAAGCCCCCTTGTCGAAAGAGTAATGCCCCCAAGTCCTGCTATTGCGGCAAGATGATGTTCTACAGCCTTAGCTCGTCTGTCCGATAGAGCCAAATTGTATTGTTCGCTTCCCTGGCTATCGGTATAACCTTGAATTTCTACATTCGCTTTGCCTATTTTTTTGAGTTCGTCTCCGATTTGTTCAAGTAGTTTTTCGGCTTCAGGACGCAAAGTGTCGCTGTCATAATCAAACAGTAACTTATTTGGGAGTTGGAGTGTAACCCGGTCCTTTTCTGGTGTCACTTTTACATCTGGATTATCGATGGAAATGCTAATCGGCTTGCCTGGTGTAATGGGAGTACCCGGCTCAATCGGTTTACCCGGCGTAATCGGAGCGCCAGGCTCAATCGGTTTACCCGGTGTAATTGGCTCACCCTGTGCGGCTGTCGTATCTTTTTCTTTTCCAGTACAGGCGGATAGAGAAAAGGCGAGGCTACAGACAATCATTATCGCTCCTATTCTCTCGACTAACGGATACATCGTAGTATGGCTCCTTTCATTTCTTTGTTCTTTATCAATTATTACATAGTTGAAATATTGGGTACATGGCTTTGTTTGCGAGCGTATAAGATAGCGATGAAATGAAAAAAAGCCTCTGTAACAGAGGCTTTTTCGGATGATAATTAATGTGCCGGAAAATAAATCATTTGAAGAATAAAAATCACACCGAAAACATAAAGCAGAGGATGAACTTCCTTTCCTTTTCCGCTGACGAGTTTCATTAATGGATACGTAATAAAGCCAGTTGCGATGCCTGTGGCGATACTTGACGTCAGCGGCATGGTAAGAATAATAGCGAAGGCAGGAAATGCCTCGTCAAACGTTTTCCAGTCGATTCGTGCCAATCCTTCCATCATGAAGCAGCCGACAATAATAAGTACAGGTGCCGTAATAGCCGGCAGAGACGAAATGGCGGCGATGGCTGGAGAAAAGAAAATGGATACGAGGAAGAGAACCGCGACAACGAGCGAAGTCAACCCGGTTCTTCCACCAGCCGCGACCCCGGCAGAAGATTCAATATATGCGCTTGATGGAGTAGTACCAAGCGTTGCTCCGACTGTAGTAGCTACAGCATCGGCCATCAGAGCCGATTTAGCCCGTGGAAGCTTGCCGTCCTGCATCAGGTTGGCTTGTTCGGCTACTCCAATCATTGTGCCTGTTGTATCGAAAATTGTTACGAGAAGAAAAGCGAATACGATAGTGTATAACCCATGAGAGAAGACACCACTAACATCCATATCAAATAATACGGGAGCAGGTGGTAAAGACACGATTCCGTCAAACTTCAACAAACCCGTAAAATATCCGATAAGTGCAGTAACCCCCATACCAATGAATAAAGCCCCATGTACTCTTTTGGCGATAAGTATAAGCGTAATGAACAGACCAGCTAGTGAAAGCAACGCAACAGGCTGGTGCAAATCGCCGAACGATACCATCGTAGATTCGTTAGGTACAACAATGCCTGACATTTTCAAGCCCATAAATGCGATAAAAAGACCGATCCCCGATGTAATTCCGTATTTCAACGAAGCAGGAATTGATTGAATCAATGCTTCCCTTAGCGAGGTGAAGGTGAGCAGTAGAAAAATAACACCGGCTAGAAATACGGCACCGAACACGGTTTGATAGGAAATACCGTGCGTTGCGACGACGCTTGCGAAATAAGCGTTCATTCCCATGCCGGGAGCGATAGCAATAGGGTATTTGGCGAAGAGAGCCATACATAGTGTACCTATCGTAGCCGCGATGACGGTAGCCATGAATACTTGGTCGAATGGAACACCGGCTGAGGATAGAATTGCAGGATTGACAACCACGATATAGACCATAGTCAGAAATGTGGTAATTCCGGCAACGAATTCTGTCCGTGCATTTGTTCCGTTTTCTTTTAGCTTAAAAAAATTCTCCATAAGACATCCTCCCAATATGAGAAAAACTCGTGGGCGCCTGCGCTGGTCCTTTTCTGTAAAGAAGCTAAACGGTCGCTTGTGTACGATTCAGAAGAAAGTAGATGTCGCTTCCTTACTTTACAACGCGATCTACTTTCTTATCCGTTAAACAAAAATCCTGACTGAAAATGGGCATAGCAAACACCCATCCGTAGTCAGGAATTTATGGTTCCCTTGTAGAGACCCTCAAACCATATTATCGAGGATATACGAACGATTAATATCAGTATTATATTTTTTTTCGAACAACTTGTATATTAAAGCAAACGATATTGTCATGTCAAATAATTATTGTTCGGTTTATTCAATTTTATATACAGAAATGTGTGGTTGGCTAAAAATTGAATCATTTCTTTAGGGTGTGATGAATGCCACAGCTTTCCATCGGGCAGTGCAGTACGATGAAGAGTGAGAAAAAACAAGCGGGAGGAATAAGGATGAGTACAGAGGCATTTGACCGGGCTCCTTTTATTGTTATCTGGGAAGTTACGCGTGCATGTGAGCTGAAGTGTCTGCATTGTAGGGCTGAGGCACAGCCTAGAGCCGATCCGTGCCAGTTGACGACGGAAGAAGGTTTTCGGTTGCTTGAGCAGATAAAGGAATTTGGAAGTCCGGTGGTTGTGTTTACGGGAGGAGATCCACTGATGCGGGCCGATTTATTCGAATTGATACGCTATGGAGTTGGACTAGGTCTGCGTATTTCCATGACACCGAGTGCTACGCCGCATGTAACGAAGGAGAATATGCGGCGTGCAAGAGAGGCGGGACTGTCTCGCTGGGCCTTCTCCATTGACGGTTCAACGGCGTCGATCCATGATGCATTCCGTGGTTTTTCCGGTTCATATGAAGAGACGCTGAGGGCGGTAGAATACTTACACGAGCTTAATCTTCCGGTACAAATTAACACAACGGTAAGTCGTTATAACGTGCATGATTTGGACAACCTTGCAGTGCTTGTCCGGGATTTGAAAGCGGTGCTCTGGAGCGTGTTTTTTCTTGTTCCGACAGGCAGAGGAAGAATGGAGGATATGATTAGTCCGGAGGAGCATGAGCGGGTGTTTCACTGGCTGTATGATCTTTCCAAAACAGTACCATTTGATATTAAGACAACGGCTGCCCAGCATTACCGACGGGTCATACTACAGCGAAGAAAGCAGGATGGAGAGCATGCTTCGCCAAGCCGTATGGCAGGCGTCGTTTCGACAGCACAGTCAAAAGACGGCATTGGCCGTTCCTTTGCCGGTGTGAATGATGGGAACGGATTCGTCTTTATTTCGCACCTGGGTGATGTGCAGCCTAGTGGATTTTTACCTGTAGTCGCCGGAAATGTTCGGGAAGCTTCACTGGTTGAAATGTATCGTAATTCGTCGATATTCCAGGCATTACGCAATCCGGACGCATATAGCGGTAAATGTGGTGTGTGCCCGTACCGTAAAGTATGCGGCGGTTCCCGTGCAAGAGCCTATGCAGTGACAGGTGATTATTTGGCCAGTGAACCGTTTTGCACATTCATTCCGCCCGGGTATTCTGCGCATGCATAAAGGTGGTGACAGTATGAGACCGTTGATTCCTAAGCAGCACGGTGCCTGGGCGATGCTCATTGTTCCGTTTTGGCTTGGCGTAGCGGCTTCCACGTTTTGTTTTGGGCATCTTCTTCTTTTCATTGGTTGGTTTTTTCTTTATCTTACTTCGTATGCTGTTTTAATGCTGGTTAAGGGTAAGAAAACAGGTTTGTACAGAAGATGGACAGCCATTTATTTTAGTCTTGCCGGTCTGTTTATCTTCATTCCGGTGTGGCAGCAGCCAAAGCTAATCGGATTCGGACTACTCCTGTTGCCATTTTTTGCGGTAAGCGTATATTATTCCGCAAAAAACCGGGACCGAGCGCTTATCAATGATATAAGTGCGATTTTTGTATTCTCGTTCGCAGGGGCTGCCAGCTATTTTTATGGTGCAAACCGATTGGATGAAATCAGTCTGTTCATCGTTTTCATTTGTTTCTTATTCTTCCTGGGGAGTGCCTTGTACGTAAAAACAATGATTCGAGAGAAAAATAATCCAGCATACCGCAATGTGTCGTGGGGATACCACGGTGTCATTGTATTTGTGTGGCTGTTGTTTGGCGAATGGCTTGTATGTTTGGCATTTTTACCGAGTCTCTTTCGGGCATATGCTTTTTATGGCCGAAAATTGTCAATACTGCAGGTTGGTGTCTATGAGATTGCCAATTCCGTATTATTTTTCTTCATAATAACGGTGGCTTTCTCTACGGTACTGTAGAAACGACAAACGAGGCTGTAATCATTACAGCCTCGTTTGTCACGCTATCGTGTTTTTTTGTCCGAAGGAAATTGCATCGTAAAAACGGGTCCCATTTCTTCATTTTTGATTCCGATTTTTCCGTGATGAAGGTCGACAATCCTTTTAACGATCGCCAGACCAAGACCGAATTGTCCACTTGTTCCTTTACGGTACGGCTCGAAAACGGTTTGAATGCTCTCGGGCGGAATCGGTGGCCCGTCATTTCCCAATCGTAGCTGTAATGCGTGTGCGCCGTTTTCTTCTGTTTCTCCCCCTGACACCCAGATTTTTTGCCGTGCATAACGAATCTGATTATCAAGTATATTCTCCAATGCTGTACGCAGTTGTTCCTCATCTCCTTCAACACGAATGTCAGGTATGTTGATTTCCCATTCTAATTCCGGACGGCGCCAGCGCAGTCGCTGAACTGTATCGTGGGTAATGTCCGCAATGCAAACCGAACGGGTTGTAAGCTCCTGTGTCGCCAGATAATCGAGCTTAGTGAGATAGAGAAGCTGCTGGATTTGACGTTCCAGCCGTTCTGATTCTTTTTCGATGACTTCTACTGTCTGAGACAGATCGCCGGACGGATAGATGCCGTCCTGTATGGCTTGTGCATAACTTCGGATAACCATAACTGGCGTTTTTAGCTCATGGGATACATTTTGTAGCAAGGTACGTTGTGTCTCATCCTGTTTGACTAGTCGGCGACGCATGCGTTCCACCGACTTTGCCAGCCGGCCGATTTCGTCCTTACGATCCAGCAGTAACGGTTTGTTCCAATCACGTTCGGCCAGGCGTTGTACATGCTGCTCGATTTGCACGAGCGGACGGGATAGATATTTGGACAGCCAATAACAAAATGGAAAGCTAGCCAACAAAATTAGGGCGGTCATGCTAAACAATTGACGGATGAGTGAAGAGATGAATTCCTGTTGATACGTATCTGAAGCGTAGGACAGTAGGAAAAAGTCCTGTCCTTCCATCTGCTGAACTCGAATGATATAGTATAGCGTTTGTTGACCGACTTCTGTTTTATATTGCTTGGCCTCTTCTGTCTGAAGCAGTGCTTGTCCTTGCGCTGTAGCTAGAAACTCTGTAGGCAGCCGAGTCAGCGAGGAAGGTGGCGCTATCCATTCCCCGTTAACGAGTAACAGGTGATGTACAACTCCGTTATCCTTCGTGCGGAAAGGTTTCCCTGAACCCGGACCGCTGTCCTGCCTGTTGGAAATAAGCGTTTGCGCTTCGCTAATTCTCGTATATGTATCCTGTACAAGAAACGGTCGGACAAGCAGGGGAATGAGCAGAATGACGATGCATAATATAATCGTCATCACCCCAGAGAACACGAGCCAGATTTGTACAGCTAGCGGTTTGTTTTTCATACGTCCGTCATCCTGTAGCCGTATCCGTATAGTGTTTCCAGCCGTAACTCCGGCATTTTTTTGCGTAGCCGGCGTACCAGATCGTCTACAGCGCGATCTGTGCCAAAATAGTCTGTGCCCCAGATACGGCTGAGGATTTGCTGGCGGGAGAGCGCTTGTCCGGGGTGTTTTGCAAACAACAGTAGCAAATCTAATTCTTTGGAGGTTAACTCGATCGGCCGTTCGTCATGATAGACTCTGCGTTCTTTCTCCCATATAGTATAGGAGGAAATATCCAGAGCATCCGAGACAGGGGAAGCGGCCGTAGAAGGCATCTTCCCGTATATACGTTCCAGCAGCTTCTTGGTACGGATTACTAGCTCGCGCGGCAGAAATGGTTTGGCCAGATAATCATCACTGCCCATCTCTAATCCGAGAATTCGGTCTAGGTCGGCATCACGGGCCGAAATAAATATGATTGGAGTATCGGCACACTCGTTTTTAATCTGGCCGAGAAGCTCGAATCCGTCCGCATCCGGTAGCATAATGTCAAGAATCCATACATGCGGTTTTTGCGGGATAGCCGCTTTTGCTTCTGTTCCGGTAGTAAATGACGTAACATGCCATCCTTCATTTTGCAGATAAGAGGTTAATAGTCGATTCAGATTGACTTCATCTTCGACTAGATATACGTGATAGGTCATGCTTTCATCCCCCTATGGAAGTTTGGCTTTATATAGTAAGAATAAAGAAAGAGACATGCAGAGGCAACATGTCCCTTTCAAAACAATGGCGTAGTGAATTAAAGTTGGCCGCCGTTCGGCAGTTGTTTTTTCAATTCATCAACGCTGATTCCTTTTTGTTTGGCGATTTCTTCAAGCTTTTCTTCATGCTTTTTTTGCAATTTTTGTTTCAGCTCTTCAACGGTAATCCCCTTTTTCTTTGCCATCTGTTCAAGCTTTGCTTCTTTTTTCTGCTTCATTTGCTGCTTGAGTTCATTGACAGTGATGCCTTTTTCTTTTGCTAATTCTTCAAGCTTTGCTTCACGTTCTTTTTGCAATTGCTGCTTCAGTTCATCAACGGTGATGCCTTTTTCTTTCGCTAGCTCTTCAAGCTTGCTTTCAGTCATTTTTCCACCTTTGTGCCAGCCATGAGCTTGAACAGTAGCCGATTTATTGACCTGTTGCTCTGTCGATGGTTCCGCTGCAAACACGGAACTCATGGTTGCCAGCGCAACTCCGGTTCCTAATAAAGTGGCATACAGTTTTTTCTTCATCATTTGTTCCTCCTTAATGGTAATGTATGGGTTTATCTTGTACGATATATAGAATAGACAGACAATGCGGAAGTAATATCAAAAAAGTATGGGAAATTGTAAAAAAAGAGGTGGGGAATATGTATATTAAGCGTCTAGATCATTTCGTGTTAACAGTAAAAAGTATAGAAGATACATGTCAGTTTTATTGTGAAGTATTAGGGATGAAGCTGGTAACATTCGGAGGCGGGCGAGTAGCATTACATTTCGGGGAGCAAAAAATAAATTTGCACGAAGTGGGCAAGGAGTTCGAACCGAAAGCTGCAAGGCCGACGCCGGGTTCTGCTGACTTGTGTTTTATTACTGATACGCCTCTGCAGCAAGTCGTAGCTCAGCTGCAATCTGCTGGAATTGGAATCGAAGAGGGGCCCGTAAGGCGGACGGGGGCGCTCGGTCCTATCGAGTCCATCTATATAAGAGATCCTGATAACAATCTGCTTGAGATTTCGAATAATGGCATGGATACATCTTGTACTAAAGCATAGCGGACTGGGCACTTATAAGGTGTTTAAATTCCTTTAAATACAAATGCTTGCTGCTGATTTTGTTTGTCCCATAAGATTACAACATCGATGCTTCTTTCTTGCTCAAAGACAGGGAGATCCAGGCGCACCAATATTTCACCGTTCGGGTGCAACGTTTGTGCCATAAGAGTGCTTTGCAGCGGTGCTTCTGACGTTTGGTGATGACGGTAGAGATTGACAGTCATATTCGTTACTTTTTCTTTCATGTTTTTTATTGACACGTAATATGTATCGTAAGGATTAGAAGGCGATTTTAATGTATCTGGCCTTTTCATTCCTTTTGGCTTATCGATTTGCACAAGCCATTGATCAGACGTCTGAGTAATGGGTAGCATTCGTTGCTGCTCCCCCTGCACGATTCCCTGAGGCGATTTTTTTAACTCCATTGCCAGTGGGAATATAACAACAAGAAAAAATAGGCTAAACATAAGAAGGACAAACAACCAGTTTTTTTTCATCGGGCTTCCTTTCCTTTCATACAATTTGCATAGGTTTCATCCTTTGTGCTTATATTGCCCGGGAATAGGGTTGGCTACTATATATCGGAAAGGAAGATTCATGAGCAATCATCTGCCGCCTTTTGGAGAAAAGAGAAGATGTGTGGTGTAACCTGTTCTCTGTGGACTAACGCATCATTATATAAGTTACACTTAATATTTTGACGGGAGAGTGTGGTTGGAAGTAGGAGGAATGGAGAGAGAAGAGGATGAATACGCCCTGCGCCTCGGCAGAAAAAAGGCGGACGTATTGGTTCCAACCGCTCCCGCCCACCGTCCTTCCTTCTTTTCTTACCTCCTGCCACAAGAATATGTACATTTATAAAGTCAGATGTATATAGTTCAATTGCGGTCTTGTGTGGTAACTACGTTTGTAGAGAGTGTTTCCGAATCGTGAGGAGGGAGCAATATGGCAGGCGTAACGTTGCAAGGCATTTGCAAATCATATAATAATGTAGCTGTTGTGGACAACATGAATTTAGAAATACGTGATGGAGAATTTCTTGTGTTAGTTGGGCCTTCAGGTTGCGGAAAATCAACGACACTGCGTATGATTGCAGGATTAGAGGACATCTCGGATGGTGATTTATACATCGATAGCGTTCGGATAAACGATATGGCCCCAAAAAATCGAGATATCGCAATGGTTTTTCAAAATTATGCTCTTTATCCCCATATGAACGTATATGAAAATATGGCGTTCGGATTAAAGTTGCGTAAGCTCCGAAAAGACGAAATTGATAGGCGAGTTAAGGAAGCGGCAGCGATGCTTGGTCTTGCATCTTTATTGGATCGTAAACCTAAGGCTTTGTCCGGTGGTCAGCGGCAGCGTGTCGCTTTAGGAAGGGCCATCGTGCGGGAACCGCAAGTCTTTCTTATGGATGAGCCGCTGTCGAATCTTGATGCCAAGTTGCGGATACAGATGAGAACGGAGATTAGCAAGCTGCAGCGTCGGTTGGGCACTACGACAATATACGTTACACACGATCAAACCGAAGCTATGACTATGGGTGATCGCATTGTGGTTTTGCAGGGAGGACGCATTCAGCAAGTGGCGACGCCTACGGCTATTTACGAAAAGCCGAAAAATTTGTTTGTCGCAAGCTTTATCGGTTCGCCATCGATGAATTTTATTGAGGGAGCCATCAAGGTTGAAGACAGTGAGGTCCTCTTTGTAAACAGGGATGTACGGCTGATGATACCGGAAAAGCGAGCGAAAGTATTGAAAGACATGGACTACATAAATAAACCGGTAATATTGGGTATACGTCCAGAGGACATTCAGGTCGAGGTACCTTTCACCGAGACACATCTGTCGGATACGATCAATACACGAGTTGAGTTTGTAGAAAATATGGGAGCTGAGTTGTATCTCTATATGTCAGGGATTGGAGAGAATACGATTATCGCTCGGTCTGAATCTTCTGTACAGACGCATGTTGGTGAACGGATAAAAATTGCTTTTGCAATGGATAAAATTCATTTGTTTGATAAGGAGACGACAGCGTCTATTTTTCTCTCGATGGAAAGTAGAGATACACAGGCGTAACGTATTTCTTTCGGGTTACGGGGAGAGAACTCATGAAGCATAGAAAAACAGGTCTGTTTATTTCAGGAGGTTGGCTCATCTTTTCCTGGTTGCGTGCTAAGGAGAAGGTAGAGGATAAAATGCGTAATGGAGGAAATTACCTATTCGCTACTGACATATAGCATATGCACAAACGAAGATAATCACACCTGTTGATTATCCATAAATAGGAAGTGATAAGATGCACGCGTCGGCGTGTTCCTTCGTCTTTTTCTCACAAGGAAGGGACACGACCGCTTTGTGGCGTCAAGGCCGGACCGACAAAACATCTGGGTGTATCAGAGCAGGAGACAGTTGCCGGTCGATTTCGTCCGTTGCACCACACGCTCCATACGTGAAAAACAAAGGGGACGCACGCCGTACGCGTCCTTCTTTTCTATCCATCTATGGATACTAAGGGTGTTGATTGTTCCGAGAGAAAAAGACCACCACAACGGGACACAAACAAGGCCTTTCGTCTCTCTTTCCGAGCGGTTGCCCCAGCCAGGCGAAAGAGGACCGCAGTTGTCTCCCTCTTTGCGTCTACCCAGATGTTTTGCGGTCCCGCCTGGCTTAGGCAAAAAGCGGCCCTTTAGGCTTCCATGTGGGAGACGAACCGACGCCCGTTTGGGGCACGGTGTGGTGGCTATCCACTCTGGATCGTATGGGATAATCAACACCCTTGGAAGATAATTTATAAATTTACTTCATATCATTTGCAATGTAGGCATTATTCTAATATATTAAATAGAGAGTTATATACATTTAATTTGATACATCGACAAATGTTTATGGTGGAAGGTAAGAAAAGAAGGAAGGGCGGCAGGCGGGAGCGGTCGGAAGAAGACACGCTGGCCTTTCTTCTGCCGGATCGCATTCCGAATCGCCTCCTTCCAACCACACCCCCTGTCAAAATATCAAGTGTAATTTATATAGTATAAAATCGTAGACAAGAAAGGGCAGCATATATCAAGATGTGGCCCTCTTATATGTACAAAAGACTTTTATGATGATTATACTCCCTAAAAGCTTGCTATAGGGTATAATAAACTGTGGGTTACTTGGAAACTTTTATATCTGGCTCACACATGGGTTTTTTCTATTCAATCACGCATAGGAGAAAGCTTTGATTATGAGCGGTTAGGGTATTTTCCGTTCGCAGGGTTGTGAAACTTATCACTACTAAATGAGCAGGGGCCGCAGGGCTCCTCATGTAGTTTGTGCAATAGTTTTCGTATCATAACACTTGATTGGGAAATGAAAAGCGGAGTTTGCGGAACCCTAAGAAATAATGCTTCTCTTACGTATTGGAATTGAATGTTGAAAAGGTTCATGCAAAATGTTTTTGACGAAAGGAAGAAAGATAAATGGACGCAGAAATTAAACAGCAAACCCCTACACAAACTTCAGATCAATGGGTAGAAGAATTAGCCAAGCCGGAGGTGCAGGATGCACTGACGACGCTGATTCAAAAGCTGCCTGAAATTAAAGAAGCGATCAACAAAGCAGAACAAGGCATTGCGGCCGTTTCCGCTTTTGCCAGCGATACAGATTCCCTGAATTATTTGTCTGAGCGTGTGGAGCGGTTCTCACAATTGGCACTGAATAAGGAAAACATGGAAGCGTTGGCTGTACTTATAGAGAGTCTTCCAAGACTTGCTAAATTAGTGGCGCTGCTTGATCGGGTTTACTCAACTGTTGAACCTCTTATTTCAGATAAGGATTCGTTGGCTTATCTCGTCGATACGGCAAAAGTCGTCACTACACCGGTAACAGATCGTGTAGGGGAAGGCGTATCTATCGTGAAGGAAGCGAAAGAAAGAGCAGTACGCAAAACAGAAACCATTTCTATATTTGGCCTGTTGAAATTGCTAAAAGAACCTGCAGTTCAAAACGGATTAAAATTTACTCAGTCTTTACTGGAAATCTTGTCTGAGAAGAAAATCGTTAAATAAATGGATAGAACTCGTTGTCTGGCGGTTGTCGACAATGTGGAAGAGCATCAGCTTATAAGAAGTAGCTGATGCTCTTTATTTTTATATTGACAAAAACAAAAAAACAACCAATAATATACCTAGTACCGTATATACCTGGGTGGGTAAAAGAGGTAACAAAGTATTAAACAGGAGGAAAATGGTATGTTGATCGGGAAGGAGGGGAAATTCCTGTCCGCAGATGCGATTAACTTTGTATATGCTGTACTAGCGACCATTGCGGCTGTGATAATGTTCATACCAAGATATACTTATTGTATTGAAGATACCTATGCGGGTAACGATAGCTTCCTCATTAAGCTATTACGTTTATTTCTTCCATCGGTGCCCATTTAAGTACAAAAGTATTACGAGTTATTTTATCGGCTTTAATCCTTGCATCGGCAATTAAGATTTGGCTGGATGTAGTAATTTAGAGTTTTTGTACACAATCTTAAAGAATCGAGGAGGAGGTTTGCATGGCAGTTATGGAAATGAGCGCAAAACAATTGCATAATAAAATTAAGAACGGAAGGCCGGTCTTCATTCTTGATGTACGCAATAGCGAGGACTACAATGATTGGAGGATTGAACATAAACATATAACGGACATCAACATTCCATACTTTGACTTTCTCGATGATAACGAGGACGCCTATAAACCGTTGCCAAAAGATACGGAAATTGTGGTTGTTTGTGCAAAAGGCAGTAGCGCCAAGATGGTGGCGGAAATATTGAATGAACGGGGATACCGTGTACGTTATTTAACAGAAGGAATGCTTGAATGGAGTCAATTGTATCATCCAGTAATCGTTTCAGAGCAGGATGGCATGAAAATCATCCAGGTGAACCGTCTGGCAAAAGGTTGCTTGTCCTATATGATTATTTCCGACGGTCAAGCGATCGTTGTAGACCCGGGCCGACATTATGAGGAATACTTGAAATTGGCTGAGCAAGAACAAGCAACCATTATACGCGTCATGGATACCCACCTGCATGCTGACCATATTTCCGGTGGACCAGAGTTGGCTAAGTATACCGGCGCAATGTATCATATTTCCAGAAATGAAATGCAGGGAGCTGATGCCATTTCTTATGAGGCGCTAGAAGATAATCAGGAAATCGAGGTCGGTAACGTACGCGTAAAAGTGCTGGCGATTCCAACTCCGGGACATACACCGGGAAGTGTATCGTTTATGGTTAATGATCGCTATCTACTGTCGGGAGATACTATCTTTGTAGGTGGGCTTGGACGTCCCGATCTAGGTGGAAAAGCCCGTGAATGGGCACAATCACTTTATGATACAGTGTTTACCCACATTGCGAGCATGTCAGATGAAACGCTCGTACTGCCGACTCATTATGCGGATAGAAAAGAAATAAATGAACAAGGTGTAGTAGGTGCATATTTGGGAGATATTCGAATTGCCAATGAAGTTTTGCGTATGCAAAATCGAGAGCAGTTCACAGAAATGGTGGCAGGTGCATCTGGTGCTACACCACCTAATTATGAGGAAATCGTTAAAATTAACCGTGGTGATGTATGTGTGCCATCTGACGTAGCTGTTGCACTTGAAATTGGACCGAATCGCTGTGCCGTTCACCATTCATAAGGTAAAACAGTAGTATGCTGTTGATAAGCAGAGCGAAATTATTTTCTATATACCTATATTGGTATATTCGCTTTATGGGAAGTGACGGGTGTATTTATGTACAGTATCTATCATTTAAGGATAACAAAAAATTTTTGTTTGTTTATATACCTGTACGCGTATATGTATAAACAGACGTGTAGAAGTTGGAGAAAGTACGAAAGCATTTGTATATTAAACAAACAATAAAAAGGAGAAATGAACAATGACAAAACGAGTAGCAATTATCGCAAGTAACGGAGGAATGTTTGACGCATACAAGGTGTTTAATATTGCGACCGCAGCAGCAGCAACAGATTCAGAGGTAGCTATTTTCTTTACTTTTGAAGGATTGAATCTTATTCATAGACAAGCCAATAAGCAACTGCCGATGCCGGCAGGTAAAGAGCACTTTGCTGAAGGTTTCAAACAGGCGAATGTACCAGGCATTCCAGAATTGCTAAGCATGGCACAAGAAATGGGGGTCAAGCTGATTGCTTGTCAGATGACCATGGACGTTATGAACATGAAAAAAGAGGACTTCGTAGACGGCATTGATATAGGTGGAGCAGTCACCTTCCTTGCTTTCGCTTATGATGCCGATGTTACGCTTACGTTTTAAAGTAAGACAGCCGAAAAGTCGGTTTGAAAAATAAGGAGGTAGACGTACATGAATGCAGATATTGTTGTAGATGCAAAAGGATTATCCTGCCCGATGCCAATTGTGAAAGCAAAGAAAGCGATAGACAATTTGCAAAGTGGTCAGGTGATGATGGTAGAGACGATGGATAAAGGATCGGTCAACGACTTTCAAGGCTGGGTAAGGCAAACGAATCATGAGTTAATGAGCATGGAACAAGAAAATGGTGTATATCGATTTTTTGTAAAAAAAGCGTAAGGAGTATATAAAACAAAAGTGCTTTTCAGCAAGAAAGACGCTTTTGTTACGGAAATACTATGTTTGATTTGTCTAAAGATGATGGAAAATATCAAAATGAGATAGGGCAAAATGTTTCATTATACAGTGGAAACAGACAAAAGTATGGAGGAAGCGCTGCAGGTGGCATAAATTCCGTTATTCTATAGATGGACAAAAAGGAAATCCAGATTTTAATGTCGAAAGTACATGGACATACATTTGTCTGGCATTTGTGAGGGGGAGTGTATGATTTACAGAGAGCTTCTGAGGAGGTCCATGGTTTCGGAATGTCAAATGTCTATCAGTATATAGCAGGAAAAATGGCTGAGATGAGCAAGTCTCAGGTGAAGATAGCTAAATATATTTTAGAAAATCCTAATGCAGTACCATTCTTTACCGTAGGTAAGCTGGCAAAAATGGCAGGAGTTAGCGAGGCGACAGTTGTACGGTTTGCCACTTCTCTTGGTTATTCAGGCTATCCTGAACTGCAACAGTATATGCAGGATTCCGTTCAACAGCAGTTGACTACGGCTGAACGGCTGCAGATGTCGCAACGTGTCTACGAAGAAGAAGAACAAGGTGTATACGAAATTTTCCAGGACGATATGGCGAATATTAAATCCACTATGGAAAAGCTGGATGTGCAAGCGTTCCGCCAGGCGGTGGATGCGTTGTTACAGGCGAAAAAAATATACATCGCCGCTAACCGAAGTGCCATGTCGCTCGGTGTGTTTTTACAGTATTATCTTCAAATCATATTGGGTAACGCTATATTGCTGCAGTCCGTAGAAACGATAGCGGAGCGGCTGCATGATTTGGACGAAGGTGATGTGGTCGTCGGAATTAGTTTTGCCCGGTATACGAAAAGCACCATTCAAATTTTATCCTATGCCAAAGATAAAGGAGCCACAACCATTGCTGTCACGGATAATTTTTTGTCGCCGTTAATTCCGTACGCTCGCATTTCCTTGACGGCGTCCAGTCAAATGCCGACATTTATTGATTCTTTTGTAGCCCCACTTAGCTTACTCAATGCTCTGATTACATTTGTAGGGAAGGAAAAGGCAGAAGACTTTCATGTCAGGCTGGAGAAGCTGGAAGAAATCTGGGAACATTTCGATATTTTCCATATGAAAGAAAGACCGGGGAAGGAATAACCCCGGTCTTTCGCTTTTCTGTCAAACGTGCCAAACATGTGTGGCTGACGAAATATTTTTTCTTGATTATGAAATAAATATTTCATAATATATAATTAAAAGAAATAATAATTTTAAAAATGGAGGGTATGTCATGATTATAGAAAGCACATCGCTCTTATCTTCTCAAATGAAAAAATCCGCAGAACAGTACCAGAAGGCTTGCGCAGTCATTCCGGGTGGTGTGACAGCGAACATTAAATATATCGCTCCCCATCCTATCATTATGGAACGAGGAGCTGGCAGCAAACTGTATGATGTGGACGGTAATGAATACATTGACTATTTGCTTTGCTATGGAGCCCTTATTCTTGGGCATGGACATTCAGTCGTTTTTGAGGCGATTTCCACACAAATGAGGGAGGCGGGAACGACCATTTTTGGAACACCGCACCAATTAGAGACAGTGATGGCTGAAAAACTGATTGAACTGTATCCAGGAATTGAAATGGTACGCTATACAAATTCGGGATTAGAGGCGACACTTCTAGCCATACGTACGGCTATGGCTTATACAGGAAAGCCGAAGCTGGCGAAATTCGAAGGGCATTATCACGGTGGCTACGATCAAGTACTCATTAGTGTAAATCCGGATATGGACCAAGCGGGAGAAGCACGAAATCCTTATGCTGTACCTGAATCAAAGGGTGTTCCTGACTATTATGTTGAAAACACGATTGTCCTTCCTTTCAATGATTTGGAAGCTACTGAGCAAATTCTTCGAACTCATAAGGATGAACTGGCAGCGGTTATTCTTGAGCCGATTCAAGGCGGCTTCATTCCTGCAGAGCCGGAATTTATGAAGGGACTTCGTAAGATTACGGAAGAACTAGGCATTGTTCTTATTTTTGATGAAGTAAAAACAGGCTTTAGGCTGTCTTTGGGCGGAGCGCAGAAGATATATGGAATTACTCCTGATATAACGTCGTTGGGTAAAGTGCTCGGAGGAGGATTTCCGGTAGGTGCGATTGGGGGAAAGCGTGAGATTATGATGATCAGCGCTCCTGATGGGGGCAGGGATATTTTAACTGCCGGAGCGGCGAACCGGGAAAAGAGAGAGGTTTTGTTCCATAGCGGAACATATAACGGTCACCCTACCGTATTGGCTGCCGGACTTGCAACGATCAAAACATTGGAACAAGCAGGTGTTATGAACGCATTATTCGACCATACACAATTATTGAGAAAAGAGCTAGAGGAACTGTATCGCAACTATGGCGTGACGATGCAAACTGTCGGCAAGGGTAGTATTTTCAATATTGTTCTGACAGAAGAGCCGATTAAAAATTACCGGGATATGGGCAAGGCGAATATGCAGCTGCGTAAAGAAATCGATTATGAATTACTGAAGCTTGGAGTGTATATAAAACCGCTTAATCGTTACTCTATGTCTGTAGTCCATAGTAAAGAAGATATTGCTCGTACTGTAGAAGCGCATGAAAGCGCGCTAAAACGAGTCAGAAAGTAAGCACATATCGGCGAAAGCAATAAACAGACGCATTCTTTCTTTATTTTCCACCATATAGCATAGCTGCTTGCTATAAAAAGAGCAGAAAGAAAAATGAATACGGTAATGAAATAGTCGAATAAGCGAGGAAAATAAATAGGGGAGGAAGCTAACAGGCTCCTCCCTTTCGTCATCTTTCACTGAAAGATGAGATGTTATAAATCTTCTTATGCCTCTGACAGCTCGCTCCACTTATTTGTCTGAGCTGGGGGCTTATATTCCTGTAGACGATTCAAAAGAACAACAGGATCTTCTTCGCAAATGAGCAACTCTTCGTGCGTAGCCGGAATGAAGCCGGCCTCGACACCATTTTTGATCATCTGTACCAACGGTTCATAATAGCCATTAACATTCAAGAGACCAACCGGCTTGCTATGGATTCCAAGCTGTCCCCAGCTTACTACTTCGAATACTTCTTCCAATGTACCATAGCCGCCAGGAAGCGCGATAAACGCATCCGATAATTCACCCATCAACGCTTTCCGTTCATGCATATCTTTAACTTCATGAAGCTCGGTCAATCCCGTATGTACCATTTCGCCACGGAAAAGTCCTGTAGGCATAACCCCGAGCGCTTTTCCGTCAAGAGCAAGCACGGTATTGGCGATGCGTCCCATTAGTCCGATTTTTGAACCGCCATATACCAGTTCAAGTCCTCGTCGTGCCAGTTCGTTCCCGAGTGCTTCCGCCATCAATTCATATTCCGCCCGTATACCGGTATTTGAACCGGCAAATACACAAATACGTTTCATATGTCTCCTCCTCACTTGTTGTATCGTAAACAAATTCCTTATTCAGTCTATAGTATGCTCACCAAAAAAACCAGAAAGAGAATAGAAATGTTCCATACTTTCTTCATAATTTTCAGGTGTAATATAAGGTCCCATCACACTTTCATCACAAATTAAGGGTATAAATTTAAATATTGTAGCAAAATGTAGACAAGGAGGATATGGTATCAATGGGAAAGCGATCTTTTATTAGATGGACAGGGGTAAGTATACTGGCTGCAGGTTTTCTTCTTTCGGGGTGCGGTGTGCAGGGAGAAGAACAGCCAACGCAAAATTCGGCTGAACAAGCACAAAGCACTAAAGCTGGCAAAGCAAGTGCAGACCAGGAGCTGTCCGCTACGAAAAATACGACACGAATCGAGGGAACAAATGCAGAAGAAATCGCATTATCTACTTCGAGAATGATTTGGCCAGCTACGCCGAATGGAACCAAACCGAATGTTGTGCTGCTGGCGCCGCATGACAACTGGCAAACACAATTGGTTGGCCTGGATTTAGTGCACCATCCGAGTGACGGTCCGTTGCTCGTTACGGATAAAGGAAAGATAGCGGACCCGGTACTTAGCGAAATCAAGCGTCTGCACCCAAAAGGAGCGGAGGACGGCACACAAGTTATCACGATTGGTATGAATGCAGGCGTAGTGAAGCAAGTTACAGATGCTGGATTTAAAGTAAAAGAAATAAAAGGTGATACGCCTGAGAAGGTAGCTGCTGTAATTGACGAGTATTACGCTTCCGTATCTGGCGAACTGCCGCAATCAGTTGTCGTCTCTACGTCTGAGCAGGCAGAGTTCGCGGCACCCGCAGGAAGCTGGATTTCTCATATGCCAGAGCCGCTGTTGTATGTGACAAAAGACAGCATCCCGGCAGATACGGATACCGCATTGAAAAAGCGGAAAGGAAAAGCCAATATTTATCTGCTTGGACCAGAAGGGGTAATTAGCAAAAAAGTAGAAAGCGATTTGAGAAAGCATGGTACAGTCGTTCGGATTTCCGGCAAAGACCCGATGGAGAATGCGATTGCATTTGCCAAATACAAAGATGCAAAAACAGGCTTCGGTTGGGGCATTACGAAGCCCGGTCATGGCCTGGTGCTTGCAAGTACAGAGCAAGCGGGCCAATCCTTGCCTGCTCTGCCGTTTGCACACAGAGGCAAACATGCTCCGCTTTTACTGACAGATAAAGAGAAAGCGCCGGAAGCGTTATTGGGTTATTTAAAAGAGCTGAAACCACTTTTTAAAAACGAGCCGACAGAAGGGCCGTACAATCACATGTTTATCGTGGGCAATAGTGAATGGGTTTCGAATGAACAGCAGGGAGATCTAGACCATCTGATTGAAATTGAGGCTGCGAACGGTATGGGGCATGGTGATCATGGTGGCATGAAGATGGACAATGATCAAAGTGACAATATGAATCATGGGAATATGAATCATGGACAGCAGTAACAAAACAAATAACATACTATAAAAGCCGCTCAAAGTAGCGGCTTTTTCATTAGCAAAAGGCATGTACCGTTATTTGTATATGACCTTTTATTACTATTAATATAGTTTTGGTTATGTGTTCTCTTGTATAGGGATGCAGGAAAAACGATGTACAAGTATGATGCGATTGTAGTAAAAAGAGCGTAGATAATTGTGATTTTTTCGCCATTATTAAATTGTGATAGAATTAAATGTAATTATATGAATTTAGTGGTATGAAAATAGCTCATGAAAAACGAATAAGAAGTCTTTGCCTTCGGCAAGCGTTATGAGAATGGCGTGCTGAATTCTACTCAAACCAAGAGAATAAGGTGGGACATATGGCATTGAAAGATTCCTCTATTTATCGGGAGGCTGCAAAAAAAATTTCGCAGGAAGCGGACGCTTTACAAGAACTTTTATTTAGTGTGAAAAATATTGGAGAAGATCACGGTCAGTGGGATACCGGGAGAAGTAAGAAGTTTCGCGATCAGAAGGTACAACTGCATTCCGACATTACGGCAAAACACCATGAACTGAAACAATACGCAAGTGAATTGCTGCGAAAAGCGGAACAGATTGATGCAGAGAACGCCGCACGGGAGAAGGTGTGATAAGATGGCATCCTATAAACTTGTACCTACATACGTAAATGCAGAGAAATTTCGTTTGAGCGGCATACGCCAAGAGGTTGCCGGAATCGAGCAGCGAATCCAATCTCTTGTTAGTATGCTTCCGGATGTTGGGGCAGCACCCGCACTGCGCAATATTATTAATGAAATCGAACAGATGACACAGGCAATGGAAGTAGATGTAAAGAAATTTCAGGACGCGGATAACAGGGAAGTGCTGATTACCTTGGCGGAAAAGCTGCGGCAATATAAGAAGGACTTTGAAAAGTTCTTTTCCGTTGGTACACAATTTGCCGGGATTGCCGTGCTTATGTCCGGATCAGTTAGCTTTAGCCGGGCGACTGCATTTTCGAGGAGCAAGGTGTATTCATATAGCAGTAAGCCGTGGTTGCACAAAGTGAATGGTCGTTATCCGAATGGGATTGCCCGTTCCATCGATCGGTTTCTGAAGGTAGAGCCTAAAAATTTCGTGACGAAGTACCTTCATACAAAATTAGGATTCAACAAAGGATATACAAACCCAGCCAATTACGTAAAAGGGCATCTTCTAGGTTTGCCTAAAAATTCTAACTTCGCTGGGGTAAAAAAGATTGCAAGTTCGGTATCCAAACGCTTTGGTGCAATCAATGTGTTGTCAACAAGTATCGGGGAAGGCTACGGATTGCTTAAAAAGATAAATAAAGGGGAAGCAACAACAGCCGACTATGTTACAACAGGAACTAATATTGCCATTAAATCAGGCGCTACATATGTTGGAGCGGCAGCTGGAGCGACGGCGCTCTCATTCCTCGGACCGCCGGGGATTATTGTCGGCGGAATGGTAGGCGGCTATGTTGGAGGCAAAGTAGGGGAGTTCGCTGCGAAGCAGGTTGAGAACGTAGTCCGAAACTTTGATAAAGTGAAAGAAGAAGGCGCAAAAATCGTCCATGACATAGGTGAAAAAGGGAAAGAAGTCTTCAATAAAGGAAAGAAGTGGGTAGCCAGCTGGTTTAAATAAGAAGATGGGAGAGACATTGTGTATGTTACAAAGAATCACGTTAACGCTTGAAGAGCTAGGGTTGTGCATGATGCTGTGCGGATACGAAGAAGCAGCTGCAGGATTAGTTAAACCGACGCTCGGCGAGAAGACTGACCCGGAGTGGGAGGCAATATTTGAAACGGCTTCTCATAGTCTGCTTGCCAAAGGCATGTGGGATATAGAGCGGCAAAAGCAGGAGAAAATTCCGCTGAAAGCGGAGATAGTCGCTTTTATCTCATCTTATATTGAATCATCGAAAATGCTTCGCTTTACAAAAGAAAAAGACGGAACGGAAGAATATTTAATGTTCCATTCTCTAGAGGAGGATGAATGGATTTATCATCATGTATGGGAAACCGTGTGCCATGATTTCTCCCTTGTTAAGACTTCGCAACTTCAGGGACTTATCGACGAGTTTTACGGTATAGAACCTAATGTGTTGAAAGATAGTCACAGTATCACGGTACCGGAGGAAGTTATGGTTACCTTATCTCAAGAGAATCTTGAGCAATCCTCTGTGGAACAATTGACATCACTGATGGACGATGGGAACCAGGAGCTGTTTTCAGCCTTTGTACAGGATTTGAAAGAGTATCCTTCTTCCATCGACAATGTATCGGTTACATACCTTCCAAGCCCGACAGAATATCCAACCATTATGGATGTGATGTTTATTCTTCCGTACCAGGAACGGCTATGGGTGATTTCCCAGCATGATGAGGAGCAGAATCGACCTATCTATTTAACAAGTTGTTCCTATCAGGAGTGGATGGAGGAAGTGGAGCGCAGAATCGGAATGTCAATGCCTGTAGCATAAAGTAAAAACACCAAGGGTGCTGATTATCCAGTACGATCCAGAATAGATAGCCACCACACCGTGCCCCAAACAGGCATCGGTTCGCATCCCGTACGAAGTGTAGAGGAACGCTTTTTGCCCTTGCCAGACGAGACCAAAAAACATTTGGGTAAACGCAAAGAGGAGGACAGTGGCTATCCTCTTTCGCCTGGCCGGGGCAACAGCTTAGGGAGGGAGACGAACAGCCTTGTTTGCGTCCCGTTGTGGTGGTCTTTTCCTCTCTAAACAATCAACAGGTGTTTTTAGTTTTCACCAGTCTTTAAGAAAAGAAGCTTTGAAGATGTAAGTTCATAATAATGAAGAAGGACTCTGAAAGATATAATCCTTCTTACCACAAATGAAATCAACGCACCGAGCAATTTGTTCAATCCCTTGGTTGATTTGATTTTCGTTAACTTGAGAAATACTTAGACGAAGCATATTTTCCTTCCTATACTCTGGCAGGAACATTCTTATTGCATCATCGACGTAGATGTTTTCTCGTAACAATAAATCAACCATTCGCCTAGCCTTAACTTGATCAGGAAGATGTATTGTTAAATAAAATCCTGAAGAGGGTTTTGAAAAAGAAGTGTTGGAAGACAAATACATTTCACAAGCCTCTTGAAGTAACTGCATCTTTCTATGATAAAGTCCCCTTATTCTTTTGATATGTCCACTAAACATACCGCTTTTTAAATAGATTTCCAAGGCTCCTTGAGAAAGTGCAGAACTATTAAAATCTGAACTGAATTTGTATCGCAAAAATGTGTTTATCATTAAATTTGGAAGTACTGCAATGGCAAGTCTTAATCCAGGGAGCATAATTTTAGAGAAACTCTTAATATAAATCACTCTCCCAGAAGGATCATAGGAGAACATTGGGTCAGCCTTCGGGTTCGGATCAAGATCACCTAGAAAATCATCTTCAACGATGTAAACATCATATTTTTGTGCTAACTTCACGATTCTTTTTTTCTCTTCGTTTGTATAGCTGTGACCAAGTGGATTATGAAACCTTGGCACAATATAAAAAAATTTGATTTGGTTGTTTCGGAATATATATTCTAGACGAGCTAGATCGATTCCTTCCATTGTTAATTCGATACCAAATGTAGTTGCTTTATGAAGATTAAGAGACTCAATAAATCCAAAGTAGGTAGGTTGTTCAACTAAGATATTATTTTTTCCATTTGGAAAAGGCATTGACACCAACATATTAAGAGCTTGCTGTGACCCTGATACAATAAACAATCTCTCTGGATTCGTAAATACCTGCAAATCCTGTAAGTATTTAATAAGTTGAAGGCGTAGCGAATAAATGCCTTGTTGATCAGAATAAGTAAATAGTTCTTCTTTATATATGTCGATAGCCTGGTTTATACAATGTTGAAACTCAATGTAAGGCATTACCTCTTTATCCGGGCCAGCAGATAAAAAATCAATTTTTTGGTTTGTTTTATCATTATCAAAAGATCGGTACTCATTCACAATATAATAGCCACTTTTAGGAACGGAATAAATCAAATGTTCTTTTTCTAATTCGTTATAAGCCTTAATTATCGTATTTTTACTACAAGAAAATCGTTCGGACAGCTGCCGAACGGAAGGAAGCTTATCCCCTGGACCTAGCGTTCCGTTCGCCACTTGTTCTTTAATTTCACACATAATAAGCGTATATTTTGTAATCATAAGAGAAAACCTCCTCATTCTGTACCAGTACAGATGAATGAAAACGTGATTTGTTTCATCGCTAACTACTATTATATTTTAATTATACTGATACAGATGTTTTATACGAGTTACTATCTAAAAGTCAGGAGTGAACGACTATGCAGGTACAAAGAAAAGAAAAGAAAGAACGGTTAGGGTTATTTTTAGGATGTATAGGGGTGTTATGTTTTAGTTTGACACTTCCTACAACACGTATAGCGGTTGAATATTTTGGTCCAACTGTCGCTGGGCTAGGAAGAACAGTTATAGCTTCACTTTTAGCTACTATTGTATTGTTAATAAGGAAGGAAAAACTGCCATCTGCAAAACAATTTAAGGGACTTATCATTGTAGCTCTTGGGGCGGTCTTAGGATTTCCATTGCTTACATCATGGGCAATGGAAAAGTTGCCTGCTTCTCACGGAGCTATAGAAATAGCTTTGCTACCATTAGCTACTGCAGGATTCGCGATTATTAGAGCAGGTGAACTTCCTTCCTTCAAGTTTTGGATTGCAAGTATTGTGGGGTTTATGGCGGTCATTGTGTATGCCATCCAGCTCGGACTTGGCCAATTACAATATGCGGATTTTGCTTTGCTTACTTCAGTAGTAATACTGGCGTTCAGCTATGCTGAAGGTGGGCAGTTAGCTCGAGATTTAGGTGGTTGGCAAGTGATTGCTTGGGCATTAGTAATAGCTGCTCCGTTTTTTATAGTGCCTGTCTTGTTAAATGTATCTGGAGAAATGCTTCATGCACCCCTACGAGCTTGGGTGAGTTTCGTATACCTTGCTCTAGTTAGTCAGTTTTTAGCTTATGTGGCATGGTATAGTGGTCTTGCCATGGGGGGAGTCTCAAGGGTAAGTCAGATTCAATACTTACAACCCTTTTTAATGATTCTTTTTTCAGCTTTATTATTAAACGAATCCATAACGCTTTTCACTATGGTGACTTCAGTAATCGTTGTACTTTCCGTTGTATTAGGTAAGAATACTACAGTAAGAAAGGTTCAATCCACATCACAAGATTCTTTATCACAATCGAAATAGAGCTTTTTGGTTAAAAATCTTCTGTAACTGGTACGTACATCACGATGTCATAATGCTGATGTTTGTTTACAGATGTGATCACGGTTAGTTCAAAAAGATTAAACTTTTTTATAAACATAATCCTTAATTCGTACTTTAGAGCCTGTTTTTGAACGATTTTTTTCAAAAACAGGTTCTTTTAATCAGTAAGAAACTAGATGTCACTATAAAGCAAGAAAGCGACATCTATATAAATTACACTTGATATTTTGACAGGGGAGTGGGGTTGGAAGGAGGAAATTCGGAAAAAAGAAGAGGTTGGATGCGCCCTGCGCCCCGGCAGAAAAAAGGCGGACGTGTCTTTTTCCGACCGCTCCCGCCCACCGCCCTTCCTCCTTTTCTTACCTCTCACCACAAGAATTTGTCGATGTATCAAATCAGATGTATATAGTGATGAGAGGCAAGAAAAGGGATAGCAGCTACATGCTGCTATCCCTTTCGAGTGTTTCTTACTTTGAAGAAACCGATTTTTTCAGTGTGGTAAGGAAAGTATCAAAATCCTTCTGATTTACAGCGAAATAGCTGACATATTCCCACGTCTTCCCTTGATGTGTTTCAATAACGATAGCTGGGCAATGAGCCTTGATAGGACCGATATATGTAATGTCCGGGTACACTCTTTTAATATCATGTAATGGAATTGTATTTCCATTGAGGATCAAGGTAGTTTCATATAAGGCGATATGCTCTTTTCTCGCTTTTAGATAGATGGCTATGAACCAGATGAGAAGAGCCATACCGACAGGAATGCCAATATATTTTCCCATCCATTCAATCGGATCAAAATAAGCATCATTGTCCGGCAAATATATCATCGCCAGAATGGCTGACAGCATAAGAATACCGATTTTTGCTAGGTTAAAGAAATATTGTTTATGATTGACACGTAATTCCTTCACCGAATGCCTCCTTTTTACGGGCATCGTGATAATTATGTAAGACGATTAAACGTTTGAATGAACCAATTGAAAAGGTAAGACAGTACGATAACGTATAGCAGAATAGCTATGCGTGCTACAATAGGAGAAAAAGAATACAGCTTCTTCGCGATATGGTAGGAAGGGCCAAGTGCAACCGCCCCCAACGTATCCATCATGAGAAAGGAATCATCACGAAACCATTCATAGATTTTACGGATACCTTTAAATGAAAAGATAAACAGCACACCGTACATAATATTGAACAAAAGAGCAAGCATAGCAATCATGAATATAAGATTAATGATAACCATAATAATGTCACCTAAGAATTGGATTTATTATCTCTATCTTATCATTATCCAATAGGCACGTGAACCTGCCGTAGGTCGGAGAATCGAAGATAAACAGTATTACAAGAAGAGGAGAGGGAACGATGAAGTACTCGCAGGAATACATAAACCAGGAAATAAGTCGTATTTTCAATGCTATCGAGATACATGAACAATATATATAAATTACACTTGATATTTTGACATGGTAGCGTAGTTGGCAGTAGGAGGGATGGAGAAAGAAGAGGTTGGATGCGCCCTGCGCTCTAGCAGAAGAAAGGCCAGTCTGTCTTTTTCCGACCGTACTTGAGATGCTGTATACCGATCCAGTATTCATTGTAAAATCGACTTCTGCTTCAGAACAGCTAATGAAGGCTTATGGCTTTCGATTGTTATATGATTGTAATCTGCTTAGTTTCATTATTCCGGAGCTTTGCGTATGCGTAGGGTTCGACCAGAGAAACCCGCACCATGATAAAGACGTATATGAACACATCCTTAGTGTGGTAGAAGCGACACCGAATGATCTGACAGTACGATTGGCGGAGCTGTTTCATGATATTGCTAAACCGGATACCTTTACAGTTGATGAGCAGGGAATTGGGCATTTTTATGGGCATGAGCGTGAATCAGCCTATATCGCAAAAAAAATCATGCAAAGGTTACAGTTTGACAATAAACGTATAGAGGATGTTTTTCTACTTATTGCTAATCATTTGGCTTTTTGCGAAAAACGTAAAACAATCAAGAAGCTGATGAACCGAGTAGGTCAGAAAAACATTGATAAGCTCTATCATTTAATGGAAGGAGACATAAAAGGACATAAGCCGCCTTATAACTTTGACAAATTGCACATCATGATAGGGCGTACGAAAGAGTTGGTAGAGACACAGCATCCGCTCTCTGTTAAGGATTTATCTATAAACGGGTACGATTTATCTGTAATTGGCATTGAGAAAGGAAAGGCAATGGGGAGCATACTTGCAGCGCTGTTGGAGAAAGTGTTGGAAGACCCTAGTTTAAATACAAAGGAAAAATTACTGAACATTGTTAAGAGAAATGGATGTTAATGAGTAGCTTGTATGTAGCTGATTAAGGTGTGAAAAGACCTCTTGGTTTTTCATACCTTTAATTATTTCGCTTGACATATTTTGAATATTTTATTATTTTATAAATACATAGCCAATGTAATATATACGGTTGATGATTGTGGGAGAGACCGAACAGCATGTTCGGCACCGAAGGGGCAAGTCTCAAAAAGCCTTGGGACAGAAACTCTCAGGTAAAAAGACTGCAATTGGACGCACCTCTGGAGAGAGCTGTAAAGCCACCAAAGGAGAAACTTCCCGGAAAGTAAGGGGAATAATCTCTCAGGTAAAAGGACAGAGAAAAGGTAGAATGTCAAGTTATCTACCTTTTCTCTGTCCTTTTTTGTATTCAATTACCAAATACTAGTCTTAAAAAGACGTCTGGGGAGGAAAAAAAATGAACATAACGGTAACAGAAATGGCTGCAGCCGAGCTGGAAAAAATATTTGTACCGGATGATATGGCTTTGCGTATTGATGCGGAATTGGCCGGTTGTTGTACATGGACGCTGACTGTAAAGATCATTCCAGATGAACTACGAAGGAATGACACTGTGATTCTTAAGGAGAACATGTGGTTTTACATCGATCATTTTACAAAAAAGTATATAGGTGAAGAGATTGTGTTAGACTTTGATTCTTCAACGGGTTATACACTTTCGAACACTGATAACATTTTCATATGTATAACTTAGATTGAAAATCAACATCATTCAAGTAATACACAAGAAGCGAAAGAGAGGAATCAATGAAGGAACGTAAACATTTTAAGAAGATAGTCGTGATAGAACGAGGAAAAGTCGCAAATCGCATCCTTAAAGCATGTAAAGAATTAGGGATTTATACAATTGCAGTATATTCGGAGCATGATGTTCATTCTTCGCATCATCTGAAAGCCGATAAAGCTTATGTTATCGGAAAAGGAAGAAAGCCTTTCCAAGCATGCTTTGATATTGAAGAGATGATTGAGATCGCAAAACATGAGCAGGCGGATGCGATTCATCCAGGGTACGGAATCTGGATGGAAAACCTCAAATTGTCAAAGCGATGTAGAGAAGAGGACATTGTTTTCATTGGTCCTCGTCCTACGCATATCGAACTGTTTAATGATAAGGCTGCTGCCAGGGCAACAGCGGCTACACTTGGCATTCCACTCGTTCCTGACACACCCACTCTTGTGCAAAGTATACAGGAGGCTATAACCTTTGGTGAGGAAACCGGTTATCCCATTATTATCAAAACAACAACGGGCTATAAGGAAAAAAGCATACAGGTTGTCCGTAGTAAGGAAGAGTTGCTAGAGATAGCAAAGCACCCTTATAGCGGATCAAAGATGTATGTAACGAAGTATCTCGAACGGCCGAAACATATTACCATTCAGGTTTTAGCTGATCGGTATGGCGAGTTTACGTATTTCCTTGGAGAAGAATCTTCTTATTTACTCTTGTCTACTACGTTAATACATCAAATGGGTCAATCTGCTATACGGCTTATGAAAGCTATCGATTGTCATCATATAGGAATCATAGAATTTCTTGTTACGCCGGATTACCGCTATTATTTTAGTGAAATAAACACTCGCGTTCAATTTGCATCTAGGAGGAAAAGCGGCGTGGATATTATCCGGTCTCAAATCCGTTTGGCAGAAGGATTCCCATTAGTAAGCATGGATGGAAACCCTTCAGTAAAAACCGTATTATAAAAAAGGGGGCAGAAAGCATTGCATAAAAAAATGAACAAAAACCGCGCGAATTTACTACTTTCTTGTCAGGAGAAACCTGGTATCATTTCAACTGTGTCTAATTTTTTATTAGAACATAAAGCAAATATCGTACAATTTGATCAACATACAACAGATCCACAGAGCGGCACCATTTTTATTCGAGTTGCATTTGACTTGGAAGATTTCGCCTCTTCGTTTATGAAGCTTGAACAGGGATTGGCCTTGATAAGCCAAGGGCATGCCATGAATTGGCGCTTGAGTAACGAAAATAAAAAGAAGCGAATGGCGATATTTGTATCCAGAGCCGATCACTGTCTTATGGAACTTCTTTGGCGCTGGAAGTCGGAAGAAATATTAGTAGATATTCCGATGGTTATCAGTAATCACCCTTTGTTAAGAGAGGCTGTAGAAGCGTATGATATTCCTTTCTACCATATCCCTGTGTCTGCTGAAACAAAAGAAGAGGCGGAACGCAGAGCATTGGAAATTATGAAGAATAAAGTCGATTTTATTGTTTTAGCAAGATATATGCAGATTCTTTCTCCTGATTTTATATCTCGATATCCAAATCGGATTATTAACATTCATCATTCTTTTTTGCCGGCGTTTATAGGGGCGAATCCTTATGAGAGAGCATTTGAGCGCGGGGTTAAGCTAATCGGAGCTACTGCACATTACGTAACGAACGATCTTGATGAGGGTCCGATTATTCAACAGGATGTATTACGGGTTAATCATCGATATACGACAGAAGAGTTAAAGGTTGCTGGACGTCATGTAGAGAGAATCGTTCTTGCTGAAGCTGTTTCCTGGCATATCGAAGATAAAGTGCTCACACATGGAAACAAAACGATTGTATTTACATAGACATTTTTCAGGTGGTAACTATTGATTTTTAAAAATTTAAAATAATAAAAAAATAAATAGTGGCAATAATTGACCTAATCAGACAATTATAGTAAAGTAAAAGAAACCAAATAACTTCATACGAGCGGATGATGATTGCAGGAGAGACTGAACAGCATGTTCGGCACCGAAGGAGCAAATCCCAAAAAAACCTTGGGACAGAAACTCTCAGGTAAAAAGACTGCAATTGGACGCACCTCTGGAGAGAGCTATAAAGCCACCAAAGGAGAAACCTCCCCAAGTAGAATGGGAGATAATCTCTCAGGTAAAAAGGACAGAGGAAAGGTAAAGTGTTCATTTTGCCTTTCCTCTGTTCTTTTTTATTTGGAAAGGCGCCGAAAACAAATACGAAAACCAGAGGAGGATGTATTAATGAGCTTGCTGGATCATGATCAAGAGATTTATGAAGCCATTGAGAATGAGAGAAAGCGGCAAAACAGTACATTAGAGTTAATCGCTTCAGAGAACTTTGTAAGCGAAGATGTAATGACTGCAATGGGCTCTGTGCTCACGAATAAGTATGCGGAAGGATATCCAGGCAAGCGATATTACGGTGGATGCGAATTTGTCGATGTGGTCGAAAGACATGCGATTGAACGGGTAACTGAGCTGTTCGGAGCAATCTACGCTAACGTACAGCCGCATTCTGGAGCTCAAGCAAATACGGCGGTATATTATTCTCTTCTACAGCCGGGAGACAAAATCATGGGAATGAACCTATCTCATGGTGGGCACTTAACTCACGGAAGTCCTGTAAGCATATCCGGAAAATGGTTTGATGTCGTGGCGTATGGAGTGAAAGAAGACACACACCTCATCGATTACGATGAAGTAGAAGCGATTGCCCTTCGTGAACGCCCCAAGTTAATTATTGCTGGAGCAAGCGCATATCCCAGGGTAATCGACTTTGCAAAATTCAAGGAAATTGCTGACAAAGCCGGAGCGCGGTTAATGGTTGATATGGCTCACATCGCTGGCCTTGTGGCGGCGGGAATTCACCCGTCCCCTGTTCCTTATGCTGATGTTGTAACCAGCACGACGCATAAAACGTTACGTGGTCCACGTGGGGGTATCATTCTTACGAATGACGAAGAAATATTCAAGGGTGTCAACAAGGCGATTTTCCCAGGACTTCAGGGAGGGCCTCTGATGCATGTAATTGCCGCTAAGGCTGTTTCTTTTAAAGAAGCTCTGCATCCAAGCTTCAAGAAGTATGCAGCACAAGTCGTGAAAAATGCCTCTGTATTAGCTGATACGCTCAAACAAGAAGGGGCAGCTCTTGTATCCGGTGGAACGGACAATCATCTGCTGATGGTTGATGTCCGTCCATGGGGTTTAACGGGTAAAGAAGCGGAGCATGTACTAGAAGAAGCGGGTATTACAGTGAATAAGAACACAATTCCTTTTGATTCAGCAAGTCCTTTCGTTACGAGTGGAGTTCGAATTGGAACGGCCGCTATTACTACACGCGGCATGAAGCAAGAGGAGATGAGAATCATCGCTTCTTCTATCGCTGAGGTCTTGAAGAGCAAAGGGGATGCTGAAACGGTAGCAAAGGTACAGAGTATTATCCGTCAACTGTGTGAAGCGTATCCTCTTTACGACAGAGTATTGGTGTAACAGGTAGAAGCCTTATACGGCAAGGGGGGCTTGGATAGATGGTATACAATAGCTGCTTCGATATTATTGGGCCGATTATGGTTGGACCGTCAAGTTCTCATACAGCAGGAGTTGTGTCGATTGGAAGTTTCGTTTATAACCTCTTGGATGGTGCTCCTGATAAGGTGAATATCATTTTCTACGATTCTTTTGCCGAGACATATAAAGGACACGGAACAGACAAGGCAATCGTTGGTGGTTTACTCGGAATGACCACCGACGATGTACGGATTCGGGATTCGCTAACAATAGCGAGGGAACAGGGAATAGAAGTCACATTTAAATTAAAGGGTCAATGTCCATACTATGACCATCCCAACATAGTCTTTATTCAAGCAGAAAAGCAAGGAGAACTGCTTGCAGTTGGAGGTGTTTCTTTGGGAGGCGGAATATCAAAAGTATTCCATATCAATGGCTTCTCCGTTACTATCCTGTTAAACGCCCCTTATGATCGGGAGCAGGTACGAGAGTATAGGAAGAAACGAATTTCCTCTGTGGGCATCGGGTGAAAAACATGGATATTCAATCGATGAAGGAACTGCTCGATTATTGTAGCCAAGAGAGAATAAGCATTGCAGAAGTAATGCTGAACATGGAAATTAGCAAGACAAATAAGGACCGGGAAACAATTGTTCAGATGATGAAAGAGCGGCTCGTCAAAATGAAAGAGGCTGTCGATCAAGGTGTCTCTGATCGTTCACTCGCACCAAGCGGTATCTCCGGTGGAGATGCTTGCATAATGGGGCAGTATAAAGATAAGGGCGACTACTTGAGTGGCAGCTATATTGCGGATGCTATGCGCTTCGCCTTTGCCACCTCGGAAACGAATGCGCGTATGGGAATTATTGTGGCGACTCCCACCGCAGGCTCTGCCGGAATTCTTCCGGGTTGCTTATTTTCACTCTATGAAAATGGAAAGTTCACGTATGAAGAGTTAGTTATGGGGCTTTTTACAGCCAGTGCAGTAGGTTATATCATTGCCAATCGGGCTTTTATCGCCGGAGCGGCGGGGGGATGCCAGGCAGAGGTCGGATCAGCTACGGCTATGGCTGCCGCTGCGATTGTTGAGCTAAAGGGAGGAACGCCACTGCAAGCCATTAACGCTGCTGCCATTGCGCTTAAATCAATGCTTGGACTTGTCTGTGATCCGGTAGCAGGTCTGGTTGAGGTTCCTTGCATTAAACGGAATGTAATCGGGACATCGATTGCTTTTTCGGCCGCAGATATAGGTCTGGCCGGTATCGAAAGTCGGATTCCCTGCGATGAAGTCATCGGTGCTATGTATGATATCGGAAAGAATATGCCCCGGACTTTACGCGAAACAGCCCTCGGAGGCCTAGCCATGACGCCTTCGGGACAAAAGATTAAGAAACGAATCATGGATTAAATAGATGCTTAAAGGGTGGATGAACATGTTAAAAAGAACACCGCTATTTGAACTTTATGCCAAATACGGCGGAAAAACAGTCGACTTTGGTGGGTGGGAGTTACCGGTGCAGTTTAGCAGCATTTTAGAAGAACATCATGCTGTCCGTAACAATGCTGGTCTGTTCGATGTTTCGCACATGGGAGAAGTATTGATTAAAGGTCCCGATGCCGAAAAGGTAATTCAGTACTTATGTACAAACGATAGTGCTTCAATGCAAAAAAATCAGGCGATTTATACTGCAATGTGCTATCCGTCTGGAGGTATCGTTGATGATTTGCTGATTTATAAAATAGAAGAGCATGAATACCTTTTGGTCATCAATGCTTCTAATATCGACAAGGATGTAGACTGGATTGTATCTCAGGCAAAGGGAGATGTGACGATAGAGAATCAGTCGGACAGAATAGCCCAGCTTGCTCTGCAAGGGCCGAAGGCGGAAGCCATTCTGCAAAAACTAACTTCTTCCGATTTATCTGGGATCACATTTTTCCACTTCCGACAAGACGTGGATATTGCGGGTGTGAAAACACTCGTATCACGTACCGGATATACAGGTGAGGATGGATTCGAATTGTATGTGGATGCTTTGGATGCTTGCACGCTTTGGGAAAAGATCCTGGAAGCGGGAAAAGAAGAAGGAGTTCTCCCGTGCGGCTTGGGAGCCCGAGATACGCTGCGCTTTGAGGCAAGGCTTCCTCTGTACGGACAGGAGCTGGATAAAGATATCAGCCCATTAGAAGCAGGTATCGGATTTGCTGTTAAGGTAGCAAAAGAAGAAGATTTTATCGGCAAGGAAGCGCTTGTACGCCAAAAGCAAGAAGGTGTATCCCGTAAAATTGTAGGTATCGAGATGGTTGGAAGAGGAATTCCGCGCAATGGCTATTCGGTATATGCGTCTGGTTCGAGCGAAGAAGATGAAGCGATTGGCTATATCACATCAGGTACACAATCCCCGACGCTGAAGAAAAACTTAGGGTTGGCTTTGATTCAAACCGATTTTGCAAGCGTTGGAACACAGGTAGAAGTAGAGGTTCGTGGTAAGCGAGTGGAAGCAATTACCGTAAAAACACCATTCTACAAAAGATAAATCCATCCGGCGAGCATCGCCGTTCATATCATTCATATAGAAAATATCGTAGGGGGAGTAAACGTGAGTCAGACAGTTTCCAGTTTTCTTTATAGTAAAGAGCACGAGTGGGTTGAAATTATTAAAGGAAATCTAGTAAAGATAGGCATTACGGATTTTGCACAAAATCAATTGGGGGATATTGTCTTTGTTGAACTGCCGCAAGAGGGGGAGGAGATCACTGCCAACGAGAGTATGGGAACGGTTGAATCTGTTAAAGCGGTCTCTGAAATCTTCTCGCCTGTCAGCGGAAAAGTTACACAGATGAATGGTGATTTAGAAGATACCCCAGAAATTATTAATAGCGAACCATATGGCCAAGGATGGATGGTAACTGTAGAGCTAAACAATCCAGATGAACTGAAAGAATTGATGACAGCCGAACAATATAGTGCATTTGTTGAGGAGGAATAAACGTGAAGTATCGCTATCTTCCCATGACCATAGAGGATAAGGAGGACATGCTGTCCTTCCTTGGAATCGAAGATGTAAATGAGTTGTTTTCCGATATTCCGGAGGAGATTCGCTTGAAAGGGAAATTGAATATTCCGGAAGCCTTATCCGAGCCGGAAACGGTTAGACATTTTAACCGTCTGGCGGGCAAGAATGTCAACAGCATGGAATATGCCTATTTTCTCGGCGCAGGCATTTATGACCATTATATCCCCAGCACAGTGAACCATGTAATCTCCCGCTCTGAATTTTATACAGCATATACACCATATCAACCGGAAATCAGCCAGGGCGAGCTGCAGGCGATTTTCGAATTCCAGACGATGATTTGTGAATTGACTGGCATGGAAGTAGCGAACTCTTCCATGTATGATGGGCCTACTGCTCTTGCGGAAGCGGCTAATTTAGCCGTCGGCGGAGCGAAAGGAAAAAAAGTCGTTATTTCTCGTGCTGTACACCCTGAAGCACGTGCGATTCTGCAGGTAAATGCTAAGGGTCAAAACTATGAAGTGGTAGAGGTTGATGTAAAGAACGGAAAAACGGATCTTCAAGCGCTCGAAGAGGCGGTAGACGAAAGCGTAGCAGCGGTAATTGTCCAATATCCGAACTTCTTCGGAACAATCGAGGATGTGGCTGCGATCGAGGAAATAGCCCATAAACATAAAGGATTGCTTGTTGTTAGCTCGAACCCACTGGCCTTGGGAGTTTTGCAACCGCCGGGAGCTTTCGGTGCGGATATTGTAGTAGGGGATGCCCAGCCGTTTGGCATTCCGATGCAATTCGGCGGTCCATCCTGCGGATATTTTGCTGTACGTGAAAAGCTAATGCGCAAGATTCCAGGCAGGATCGTCGGACAAACGGTAGATCAAGAGGGACGACGCGGCTTTGTATTAACGCTTCAGGCTCGTGAGCAACATATCCGTCGTGAAAAAGCAACATCTAATATTTGCTCGAATCAAGCGCTCAATGCATTGGCGGCATCAGTAGCGATGTCAGCGCTCGGCAAACAGGGTGTTCAGGAAGTGGCATGGTTAAATGTACAGAAAAGCCAATATGCGAAAAATCAAATCACTGCATTGGATCGATATGAAATCGCGTTCGATGTACCCGTTTTTAATGAGTTTGTTATAAAAGTACCGGGTTCTGTCGCCGATATTAACCGGAAGCTCTTAGAACAAAAGATTGTCGGCGGATATGATCTGGGACGTGATTATCCGGAATTGGCCGGCCATATGCTGCTGGCGGTAACAGAGATGCGCACAAAAGAAGAAATCGATTCACTTGTTCAAGGATTGGAGGAGATTGGCCGTGCTTAAAGTGAACGATAGCGAAAAAGCCCTCATTTTTGAAATGAGCAGAACGGGCCGTGCCGCTTACGATCTGCCGAAAAGTGATGTGCCTACCGTGGATATGGAGTCGGTTATCCCGAAAGGTAATTTGCGTCAGACACCGGCTGAATTGCCGGAAGTATCAGAACTGGACTTGATGCGTCATTACACGGAGTTATCTAACCGTAATCATGGCATTGATTCCGGATTTTATCCGCTCGGTTCTTGCACAATGAAATACAATCCGAAGATTAACGAAGATGTTGCGCGTTATCCTGGCTTCGCAAAAATCCATCCCTATCAGGCAGAGGAGACTGTCCAGGGAGCGCTGCAAGTGCTGTATGATTTGCAGACAGAATTGGAAGAGATCACCGGAATGGATGCAGTCAGCTTGCAACCTGCAGCCGGAGCGCAAGGGGAATGGACGGCATTAATGATGATTCGAGCATATCATGAAAACCGTGGAGAAAAGAGGAACAAGGTGATTGTTCCAGATACGGCTCATGGTACCAACCCGGCCAGTGTATCGGTTGCCGGGCTGGAAGCAGTTACGATTCCGTCTGATGAAAAAGGAAATGTCGATTTAGAAGAGCTGCGTAAAGTTGTTGGCCCCGACACGGCGGCTTTGATGCTGACAAACCCAAGCACATTGGGCCTATTTGAGGAAAATATTTCTGAGATTGCCGATATCGTACACGGAGCGGGCGGGTTGCTGTACTATGACGGAGCAAATACGAACGCCATTCTAGGGATAACCCGTCCGGGAGATATGGGCTTTGATGTTGTGCACTTGAACTTGCATAAGACGTTCACAGGTCCTCACGGAGGCGGTGGTCCTGGTTCGGGCCCTATCGGTTGCAAAAAGGAGTTGCTTTCGTTCTTGCCGCGTCCACAGATTGTGAAAGATGGAGAGGTGTACCGATTTGACTACGGTATCCCGAACTCTATCGGCCGCGTGAAGGCATATTACGGAAACTTCGGGATTAACTTGCGGGCCCATGTATATATTCGCTCTAACGGTCCAACCGGGTTACAGCGTGTGTCTGAGGAAGCTGTATTGAATGCAAACTATATGATGCGAAAGCTAGCTCCTTATTATGACCTGCCATATGATCGCATCTGCAAGCATGAATTTGTTTTATCCGGAAAGAGGCAGAAGAAATTAGGCGTACGAACGTTGGATATGGCAAAACGTTTACTGGACTTTGGCTATCATCCACCGACGATTTACTTTCCGCTTATCGTTGAAGAATGCATGATGATCGAGCCAACAGAGACCGAATCAAAGGAAACCCTTGACGAATTTATCGATGCGATGATTCAAATCGCCAGGGAAGCGGAAGAGGATCCAACGGTTATCCAGGAAGCACCTCATCATACTGTTATTTCACGCCTGGATGAAGTGAATGCCGCGCGGAAGCCGGTGTTGCGCTATAAGAAGCCGGTAGAAGAATCGGTGAAAGGAAGCGGCATTCATGAGCCTGTCCAAGCGTGAAGCCAAGCCGAAATGGCTAAAAATTAAACTTAATACGAACGAAAGATTTAAAGAGATAAAGAGCATCATGTGCGGAAAAGAACTTCATACCGTGTGTGAAGAAGCGAAATGCCCGAATATATACGAATGCTGGAGCAACCGAACAGCCACCTTTATGATTTTGGGCAGTGTATGTACGAGAGCGTGTCGTTTCTGCGCCGTTCATACCGGCTTGCCTACCGAATTGGATGAGGCAGAGCCGCAGAAGGTAGCAATAGCCACGAAACAGATGGGCTTCTCCCATGTTGAATCCGGTCCTTTAGTTTAGAAGCTCTTATCATGCTCATAAACAGGTAAAGCAAGTAACCGGCGCGAAGTAATTTTTATTCAAGAACTGAAAGAATGATAGGCCATGTGGAAAATAAACATTCTGCATGGCCTTTTTGTATTAATTGTAAGGCTGTATGCAATCGTCTAAAAATAATAAAAATTCCTTGACGATTTAGTAGTGATATTATTATACTTAAAATAATTAATACGTTATTATAACGTTATATGTTAAAAACGTTATATAAAATCAATTTAGGAGGTCCTAACATGGTCAAATTAGTTGCAATCTATCGTAAACCGGAAAATACCGATACATTCGACGAGCATTACTTTAACGTGCATACACCGCTTGCAGAAAAGATGCCAGGTCTCAGAAAACTGGAAGTAAATAAGGTGTATGGGGCACCGATGGGAGAAAGTAATCTTCATTTGCTGGCTGAGATGTATTTCGACAACAAGGAAGATCTGAATGCAGCGATGACATCACCGGAAGGAAAGGCTGCTGCGAGAGATTTGATGGGCTTTGCCGGGAAAATCGTATCCATGCATTTTGCCGAGGTTCTATAAGAAAAGAAAATAACGCCAGCAAGCGTGTTATTGCCAGAGAGGGGCTACCCGGATTGTTCAGGAGGCTCCTTTCTATATAAATAACGTTAAGTCAGATATATGTAGGAGTGAGTGCAATGCCATACAAATCAAATAATCGTTTTAACCACTACTTAGGCATTGAAATCGAGCGAAATGATGAAGACGGCTGCAGAGCTGTATTGAAAGTGCGTCCGGAACTGTATAACAGTATCGATGGAGTTGTTCATGGTGGCGTTACCGGCACACTTGCGGATGTAGCTATGGGCCATGGAGCTGCCCCTCATATAAATGGAGTGCAGCAATGCGTGACCGTAGAAAACAAAGTAAGCTATTTGTCACCGGCGAAAGGAGAGCTGCTTATCGCAGAATCCAGGGTCGTTAAGAAAGGAAAAAGAATCATCGTGATGCAGGCGGAAGTTAGTACAAACGACGGCACGTTGGTCGCTATTGCCTCAGGCACGTATGCTCGGATAAATACACCCCCATTATAGTTTTTAGGGGAAGGGAGAGAGAGAAAAGATGGAACAACAAACCGTCACACTGGAGAGGGACGGACATATTGCCACGATAAAATTGAACCGACCGAATGCATTAAACGCTTTTAATTATGAAACGCTCGTTCGCTTAGGAGAGATAATTGAGACCATCGAGCAGCAAATGAAAGAGATTCGTGTAGTAATCGTGACAGCAGAAGGTCGTGCTTTCTGTGCGGGTGCTGATCTCAAAGAACGGCGTACATTAAACGAACAGCAAGTCCGTCGTAATGTAAGGAAGATCCGAGATGTATTTTCTGCTCTGGAGAGAATCCCGCAGCCTACCATCGCTGCCATAAATGGTTTTGCATTTGGTGGTGGATTCGAGCTTGCGCTTGCCTGCGATTTCAGGTATGCCTTGCAGGAGGCTAAAATGGGACTCACAGAAGTAAGCTTAGGAATTATTCCCGGAGCTGGAGGCACACAGCGACTATCGAAGCTTATCGGGCCTTCTAGAGCAAAAGAGTTGATTTTAACAGCAAAGAAAATATGTGCAACAGAAGCATTTGAATACGGCATTCTCAACGGTGTAGCCGAGAACTTCGAACAACTGAATGCCAAGGTGCAATCCATGGCAAACGACATTCTTGCTAACGCTCCACTTGCCGTGTATCAAGCTAAGTACTCCATTGATAAAGGAAACGGTGTGGATTTGCAGACCGGATTGGCTATCGAATCGAAAGCATATGAAGTCATTATCCCTACAAAGGATCGTGTCGAGGCGCTCGAAGCGTTCAGTGCAAAACGAAAGCCGATATTTCAAGGGGAATAATCGTTTCGGATGATCAAGGTGTTCCTGTCCGCATTTGTAAGCGGAAACAAAGAAGTGATGACTTACATTCGGTTGAGGAGGAAGAAGAATGATATTCAATCATGAAATAGAAACGATGGCACGTAAGGATATGCAAAAAATCCAACTGGAAAGACTTCAGCAAACCGTAAAGCATGCCTATAAAAACGTTCCATTTCATAAAGAAGCATTTGATCGTGCGGGCATTGCACCAGAGGACATTCAATCGTTAGAAGATATGCAACGGTTGCCCTTCATGAAAAAGACGGATCTTCGGGAAAATTATCCGTTCGGCCTTTTTGCTGTAGGTACGGATCAGATTGTCCGCATTCATGGTTCATCCGGGACGAAAGGGAAACCGACCGTTGTCGGCTATACGAAAAAAGACATAGAGAACTGGGCTGAGATCGTGGCACGAGCGCTCTGCTGTGCTGGAGGAAATCCTGGTGACATTTTCCATAATGCGTATGGTTACGGGCTGTTTACAGGAGGTCTGGGCCTGCATTACGGGATCGAACATATGGGAGCGGTGGCCGTTCCGGTTTCAGGCGGCAATACGCCTCGTCAAATTACGCTAATCCAGGATTTTCAGCCCCGCGGTATTGCGGGTACGCCGTCATATGTATTGAACATTGTAGAAGAAATGAAGCGGATGGGGCTAAATCCCAGAGAGACAAGCCTACGGTACGGTATTTTCGGGGCCGAGCCATGGTCAGAGGAGATGCGGGTGCAATTGGAGCAAGCGCTTAACATTAAAGCTGTTGACATATACGGACTAAGCGAGGTCATGGGACCGGGCGTTTCCATTGAATGCCATGAGGCGCAAGACGGACTCCATATTGCGGAAGACCATTTCCTGGCAGAGATCGTGGATCCGAAAACAGGAGAGGCTTTGCCATACGGACAAGAAGGGGAGCTGGTATTCACTTCTTTAACGAAAGAAGCGTTTCCGGTTATTCGTTACCGTACGGGCGATATCGCCTCCTTGCACCCTGAGAAATGTACTTGTGGCCGAACTACCGCAAGAATGTCCCGAATTAAAGGCAGGGTAGACGATATGCTTATCATTCGCGGTGTAAACGTATTTCCGACCGAGATTGAATCCGTATTGTTAGGCTTCAAGCAGCTGGCTCCACATTATCAAGTTGTAATCGAACGCGACGGGGCGCTTGATCGTTTCGAAGTGCACTGTGAAGTGACGGACGAATTCATCGGTCAGACGGGCAAGCTGGAAGAGAGCGACGCGGCAGCCGGATTAATGAAGTCCATTGGTCATGAAATGAAAAATGCCCTGGGCGTGTCCGTTGTCTTACGTGTTAATGAGCCGAACACGATTCCGCGCAGTGATGGAAAAGCGATTCGAATCGTGGATAATCGCAGCAAAACTGTGCTAGCGTAGCACCGTTTCAGGATAAGGAAGGAGGCGGTAGGATGTCTTATGAACATATCAAGATATCACAGGAAGAGAACATAGGCATTATTATATTAAATCGGCCACATGTGTTAAATGCATTAAACTTGAAGCTCATTGACGAATTGGTTGAAGAATTGGAGCGAATGGACAGGGATGCATCTATCCGCGCCATTGTTCTTGCGGGGAATGACAAAGCGTTCGCCGCAGGAGCAGACATCGGTGAGATGGCAGATGAAGCTGCTGTGCCAATGTTAGTAAAGGACCAGTTTGCCGTATGGGATCGCATTGCGAGAGTGGCGAAACCGATTATCGCGGCAGTGAGCGGGTTTGCGCTTGGAGGCGGTTGTGAATTGATGATGCACTGTGACGTTGTTATTGCTTCCGAAACGACACGGATTGGCCAGCCAGAAATTAAGCTAGGAGTGATGCCGGGAGCTGGTGGTACGCAGCGATTGACAAAAGCGGTAGGAAAGGTCAAGGCGATGGAAATGCTACTGACAGGTGAACCGATTTCGGCGCAGGAGGCGTTGCGCTATGGACTCATTAATAAGGTCGTGCCAGTCGAAAGCTACTTTAAAGAAGCAATGAAAATCGCGTGCAAAATTGCCGCACAGCCTCCCGTCGCTGCTCGTTTGATTAAAAAGTCGGTTCTAAAAGCAGTTGATTATCCGTTGGATGAAGGTCTGGATTATGAACGTCACTGTTTTTATCTGCTGTTTGCAAGCGAAGATAAAACAGAAGGAATGAAAGCGTTTATAGAGAAACGCCAGCCGAATTTCATTGGAAGGTAGGGGATAAGCATATGTATGAAACGATTTTGTACGAATCGATTGAGGGAGTCGCAAAAATTACGATGAACCGTCCCGATAAATTTAACGCATTCACTGAGCAGATGCATAAAGAGCTGCTTGATGCATTAAAAAAAGCGGGGAAAGACCCGATGGTTCGATGCATCGTACTAACAGGTGCAGGTAGAGCCTTTAATGCAGGCCAGGATCTAGCTGAGGTAGAGGGAGGAGATGTGGATTTTGGCGGATTTCTTCGAAAACGCTATAACCCATTAATTATGCAGCTCCGACAAACTGAAAAGCCGATTATTGCAGCCGTTAATGGGGTGGCGGCCGGAGCGGGTATGAGCTTGGCTCTCGCTTGCGATATGCGCCTTGTGTCAGAAAAAGCTTCCTTCTCCAATGTTTTCATTAATATCGGATTGGTGCCTGATTCCGGCGGATGTTATTTTCTTCCCCGAATTGTCGGGATCGGAAAAGCATTGGAGCTGGCGTTAATGGGTGAGAAAGTGTCCGCCGAGGAAGCCTACCGTATTGGATTGGTAAACAAAGTTTTTCCGGCAGTTAATTTTGAAACGGAAGTCATGGAATATGCGTCCAGGCTGGCTGCATTGCCTACGACAGGAATGGGATTGATTAAGCGAGCGATGTACAAAGGGCTGGAGATGAATTTAGAAGAAACGCTGGAATATGAAGCACTTTCTCAGGAGATTGCCGGGGGCACAGAGGACCATAAAGAAGGTGTTCAGGCTTTCTTTGAAAAAAGGAAGCCGGTGTTTACAGGGAAGTAAAGGAGAGAATAATATGACGCACGCTCAAGTCGGAATCATAGGTGCAGGTACGATGGGTGCGGACATTGCCCTTGTTTGCGCCAGACAGGGACACCGAGTTCTTTTGCTTGATATGAATCAAGCAGTATTGGAAAAAGCACAGTCGTATGTAGGGTCTATGCTTGCAAAAGATGTGAACAAGGGAAGAATAACGGAACGTCAAAAAGAAGAAACGTACGAACGCATATTTCCGATCGCAGATATGCAAAAGCTGCATGTTTGCGACATTGTCATTGAAGCTGTACCGGAGCGATTGGAATTGAAGAAATCGGTTTTCTCTTCACTGGCGGAGATATGTCGTGAAGATACGCTCTTACTGACGAATACATCATCCATCTCAATTACAGAAATTGCAGGGGGCATAAAGAAGCCTGAACGCATTGTTGGCTTTCATTTCTTCAATCCCGCTCCCGTCATGCCTTTAATCGAAATCATTCGTGGAAAAAAATCAAGTGATGAAAACATAGAGAAGGTCTATCAATTTGCAAAAGAACTAGGAAAGACACCAGTGCTTGTAAACGATACGCCAGGTTTTATTGTAAACCGTGTAGCTCGTCCCTACTATAATGAAGCTTTGCGTATTATCGGGGATCAGGGGGCCGGGATCGAGCAGATTGATACTATTATGAAAAAAGCAGGCGGATTCAAAATGGGACCTTTTGAATTACAGGATATGATAGGCATTGACGTTAATTTTGCTACGACAGAATCAGTATATACAAACTTTTTTCATGAAGGACGCTTTAAGCCAAGCCGCATTCAACAACGCATGGTACAAGCGGGTAGCTTAGGAAGAAAGAGTGGGGAGGGATTCTATGAGTACAGCGAATAAGACTGTTCTGCTGGCAGGTACGAGCTCCCTGTACCCTGAACTGAAGCAGTTGCTGGAAAGCGATAGCTACCGTGTTGTTTCGCTTGAACAGCTCGATGAATATAAGCATGAAGTCCGATTGGCATTGGAAGTAAACAATCTTGATTTGGCTAAGAAGAAAAGCACAATTAAGCAAATGGATACACTTCTTCCGGCGAATATTCCCATTTTGACAAGCTCGCTTGCGATTACGACGACAGAAGTGGCGTCATGGACAGAATATCCGGAGAGAGTATGTGGCTTTGGCACGTTTGTTCCTTTGGTGGAGCGAGCGTTGTTTGAAGTAGCCCCTGCCTTGCAATCGGCTCCATCTATAATTGAACAGGCAAGTTCCTTCTTTGTCTCGTTTGGCAAAGAGGTTGAAATCGTTGAAGATGAAGTTGGTCTTGTTTTTCCAAGGATTCTCTCTCTTATTATTAATGAAGCAGTGTTTGCTGTAATGGAGGGAACAGCTACGCCTGAGGATATCGATATTGCCATGAAAAAAGGAACTAATTATCCATACGGACCGCTGGAATGGGGAGATCGCATCGGCCTGGATGAGGTGTTCTCTGTTATAAGAGGCTTGCACCGGGATCTTGCAGAGGAACGGTACCGACCGGCTCCATTGCTGCGAAAGCTAGTATTGGCTGGTAGAGTAGGAGTGCGAAGCGGCCGCGGCTTTTATTCTTATGAAAAACAAGAGGTTTATCAGCCATGATAGGACAGAGACGGGAAGTGTATGTTGTTGCGAGTGCCCGTACAGCCATTGGGAAATTGGGTGGAAGCCTGCGAGACGTACCGATGGATGATTTGTCAGCTAGTGTCATGAATGGAGTCCTAGAGCGTGCGGGGATTTCTGGCAAGCAAGTCGACGGAGTCATTATGGGCAATGTCATTTCTGCAGGCCCTTTTATTAATATTGCCAGAGTGGGGCTATTGAAGGCCGGCTTGCCGGAATCTGTGCCCGGTTTAACTGTAAATCGAGTTTGCGCTTCCGGGCTTGAAGCGATTAATCTTGCTGCACAGTCCATTCAAGCGGGCCATGCGGATGTTATGCTGGCGGGTGGCGTAGAGAATTTGACACGCTCGCCATATATTTTAGAGAAGTTTCCCCAGCCATATCAACGTGGAGAACAAACACTCATGGAATCTTTCGGTGGCCCTCGTTCGGCTCCGGTATCATTATACGGGGATTTAACCATGGGAGATACGGCGGAGAATGTGGCAGAACGATTCGACATTAGTCGACAGGATCAAGATGTATTTGCTCTGGAAAGTCAGCGCAGGGCGATTCGAGCAATAGATGACTGTATATTTGCAGAGGAAATTGTTCCGATTACCGTTCCCGGCCCGAAGCGCGAGCCTGTTGTATTTATGCAGGATGAGCACCCACGCCGGGAGGTAACGATAGAAGCATTAGGGAAGCTAAAGCCTGCTTTTCGCAAAAATGGTTCTGTCACAGCCGGAAATTCATCAGGCATTAATGATGGAGCAGCGGCTGTACTGCTTATGAGTGAGGAAAAGGTGAAGGAGTACGGAATGAAGCCGCTTGGACGTATTGTCCATTTTGCCTGCGGCGGTGTGGCCCCAGATGTTATGGGGATCGGCCCGGTTGTTGCTATTCGTAAGCTGTTAAACGATATGAAAATGTCTATCGACCACATCGATGTATTTGAATTGAATGAAGCCTTTGCTTCGCAGGCGTTGGCCTGTATCCGTGAGCTGGGGTTGCCGATGGAGAAGACGAATGTAAACGGGGGAGCGATCGCTCTGGGGCACCCGCTCGGTGCAAGCGGAGCACGGTTACTCGCAACTACTCTGTACGAGCTTCGTCGGCGAAGCCAACAGTATGGCATTGTCTCTCTCTGTATAGGGGGCGGGCAAGGATTGGCTACACTGGTGGAAGCATTATAAGACGAAAAAGGAGAGAGCGAGATGGGAACACCTGTAATTGTCGATGCGGCAAGAACGGCGATTGGCCGATATGGGGGCGCATTGAAAGACGTACGCCCAGATGATCTGGGAGCTATTGTCATTCGAAAGCTGTTGGAGCGAAACCCCATTTCTCCCGAATCGATAGAAGATGTGTATTTTGGCTGCGCGAATCAAGCCGGAGAAGATAATCGAAACGTTGCCAGAATGTGTTTGCTATTGGCTGGGTTGCCTGTAACGGTTCCTGGTGTAACCGTGAATCGTCTGTGCGGTTCCGGATTGGAAGCTGTGAATCAGGGAGCAAATGCGATTAAAGCGGGACAGGGCAGCATATATGTGGCGGGAGGAACGGAAAGCATGACACGGGCGCCGCTCGTTATGATGAAGCCTGGAAAAGCGTATCAGAGAGGCAATCAGCAGTTGCATGACACTACGCTGGGCTGGCGGCTTGTTAATGATGCACTAGCTGCCGTATATCCTCCGATTTCGTTAGGGGAAACAGCAGAAAACGTGGCAGAGCAGTATGGTATTTCCCGGGAAGTACAGGATGAATTCGCGTGGGCTAGCCAGCAGAAGTATGCGCGTGCGCTTGCGAAAGGAGCGTTTTCTGAGGAAATTGTACCGGTTGAAATCAAGGGGCGAAAAGGAGAAGTAACCGTAGTCGATCAGGATGAGCATCCGCGTCCTGAAACAACAATGGAGCGGCTTGCTTCTCTTAAGCCAGCTTTTAAACAGGGCGGTACTGTTACGGCAGGAAATTCATCGGGGCTAAATGATGGAGCAGCAGCTTTGCTGTTAATGGAACAAGAAACGGCAAACCGGCTTGGCGTAAAGCCGAGAGCCAGAATTGTCGCATCTGCTGTAGCAGGGGTTGATCCTTCCGTTATGGGGATCGGGCCTGTACCAGCTACACATAAAGCACTGAAACGAGCAGGTTTAACTATCGATGATATCGATTTATTTGAGCTGAATGAAGCTTTTGCCGCCCAGGCGGTAGCCAGTGTGCAAGAGCTCAACATTGATATGGACAAAGTCAATGTGAATGGAGGAGCGATTGCGCTAGGACATCCGCTCGGCTGCAGTGGCGCGAGAATTTTGACTACGCTTTTATATGAGATGGAACGAAGAGAAGCCCGCTACGGGTTAGCTGCCATGTGTATCGGAGTAGGACAGGGAATCGCCACTATTATTGAACGGGTGTAAACAAGAACAAAGCCACGACAATAAGATAAATGTCGTGGCTTTGTTCTTTAGTTTTTTTCTGCCCGCTTTACGTGGCTTAAAAATAGCTCGATTTCTTGATCCGTATAGAACGTTCCGTTTTCCCCTTCTTCGGGAAGGATGAGCGAAGGGGATAGTGAAAACAGTTCTGCCTTTCCGTCAGTGAAAAAAACCAACTGGACGATATGGCCGTTCGGAAATTGCCAGCTTACCAGCTGATTAGCTGTGCTGCTATCGTTATGAACATTAATTATATATTTTTCGAAAGGATACGTTCTTTTTAGTGTTAGTGAATGATCGAAATGGTTAGACGAAAGTGATGCCATGTCTTATGCTCTCCCTTTTCAGGCGTTCGTTGCCCTTTTTTCATCTTCTATCATAGCATACGTACCGAAAAGAATACCAATTTTCACTAAGGGGCGTGATTGACGTTATTTTTTTGCTCTACTATAATAACGGTACTTACTTGCCTGCAGAACAAAATTGTGTGTATTGGAAAGGAGGGAGGGCGTATGGCTCTTCGTTTTGAAACGTAGAGTTGTCTGTGCCCATGACTTGTGAAACCGCAATCAATGTTATTTACCATCTACGGCGAATACGTACGGCATTATGGAAGTGAAATATGGGTAGGAAGTCTAACGCGCTTACTTGGTGAATTTGGCTTGTCCGAACAAGCGGTGCGTGCTGCCATATCCCGCATGCAGAAACAAGGCTGGCTTGAATCCACAAAAGTCGGTAACCGAAGCTATTATTCTATGTCTCCCCGCGGACAGAAACGACTGGATGAAGCGGCTGCACGGATTTATAAGGTAGAAGCCGAAGGGTGGAACGGAAAGTGGTGCATTACCAGTTATAATATCCCTGAGAGTCAGCGGAACCTACGAGATCAGTTGCGTAAGGAGCTTACTTTTCTCGGATTTGGAATGCTGACGACCAGTACATGGATAAGCCCGAATGACTTAACGGAACGGGTAAAGGATATTACGTTATCATATGGAATAACGGAGTATGTAGAAGTGTTTATGGCCGAGCATGTCGGCTGGAGTGAGCCGAAAAAGCTTGTGGAGAAATGCTGGAATCTAGACGAGATGAACCGGGCTTACCAGGAATTTATTGAATTATATGAGCCTGAGTACGAAGCATTGAAGAAAAAAATGAAACAAAAAAAAGACGTTGCAGACAGTGATTGCTTTGTAGCGAAAACGAAGCTTGTGCATCATTATCGGAAATTTTTATTTATCGATCCGGATTTGCCTGAAGAGTTATTACCTGATTTATGGTTAGGAAAAAAAGCCGACCTTCTTTTTAACCGCTATTATGATTTATTAAATCCCGGGGCTATCCGCTTTTTTGAACAAATTTATGAGCCGGTTCCCGTACAGGATAAATAACATTACTGAAAACCCCCTCTTCTTATTAACAAATAGGAAGAGGGGGTTTTTCTTTAGCGGATAAGAAAGTAGATGTTGTTGTAAAGCAAGCGAGTGGTAATGCCTGTGAGTTTTTTTTATATTTTTGCACAATTGTATTGACAGATTAATATGACGTTATGTTATTATAACGTTATAAAAACGATATATAATTTATTCGTATTATTAATAGTGTTAACCGCTACATGTTCTAAAAAGTAAAACGTATCGAGAAGCTGAGAGGGGGCCTTAACGTGATAAATCAGTATGAAAAAAACAATGAAGAGATGTATAACGAACAGATGGATGAATTCCTGGAGCGAATTGAACGCGGTGACAAAATTGAAGCGGATGACTGGATGCCAGATGATTACCGCCAACAGCTTATTAAACTCATTTCCATGCACGGTGTAAGCGAAATCATGGGCGCGTTGCCGGAGAAGGAATGGGTGCCGAAAGCGCCCACCCTACGCCGCAAACTGGCGATTATGGCAAAAGTGCAGGATGAAATGGGGCATGGACAACTGTTAATCCGGGTTGCCGAAGATTTAATGGCACCGCTAGGAAAAACACGTGAGGATCTTCTGGATGACTTATTTACCGGAAGGCTTAAGTTTCATAATGTTTTCCATATGGAGGCGCCTACCTGGGCTGATGCGGGTGTCATTGGCTGGCTGGTTGATGGAGCCGCTATCATTACACAGACGATGTCGTTGGATACCTCCTATGCTCCGTACGCACGTGCGCTGTACCGCATCTGTGCCGAGGAGAAGTTCCATGCACAGCATGGAGAAAGCATTGTATTAACACTTGCGGAAGGAACACCTGAACAGCGAAACATGCTGCAGGATGCCGTCAATCGCTGGTGGCCGGCCTTGCTGATGTTCTTTGGACCACCGGAAGACGGGGGTATTTCCAGCAATCAGCAGCGTAATATGCAGTACAAAATTCGTACCCAGACAAATGAAGAGTTGCGCCAGGCTTTCTTCAACAAATACGTTCCGCGGATTTTTCATCTGGGATTAACCCTCCCTGATGACACCATTCGTTTCGATGAAGCAGAAGGGAAATGGCAGTACCAGCAGCCGGATTGGGAAGCGTTCAAGCAAATCGTCAAAGGAAACGGGCCGCGTTCAAAGCAGAGATTGCAGCTGCGAACGATGTCGTACAAGGAGACGCAATGGGTCCGTGATGCTCTTTTAGGCAATCAACGTGAAGTGGTATAGGGGGAAACAAAATGAAAAGCCGGCTACATGACAAAAAAGAGTTTTCCATATATGAAGTGTTCAGCCAAAAGAATCCTACATCCGGTTTTGTGCATCAATTCAGCTTGCTGGCATCGGATCATGAAGTAGCGATGACCATGGCACGCGAGAATTTTTTGCGGCGAGAGCCTGTAGTAAACATCTGGGTAGTAAAACGCGAGGACATATACGTACTGCCTCCGGAAGAACGTCAATACCTCGAACGTCTGGATAATAAAGCGTATCGCGAAACAAAAGGGTACGGAGAGTTACCGTCGAAGTGGCGTTACCATAAAGAACAGTATGAGAAACAGAGTGAAGTAAAGTAGACAGGAGGAGAGAGGCATGGTGGAAGGTATTCGTATAGCAACGGCAGAGGAAGCCAAAGGAAATGAACAATATCTCACAGCCTTGCAAGAACTATTGTTTCAGTTGGCTGATGATGATTTTGTATTGGCGCATCGAGGCTCCGAATGGCTAGGTTTAGCGCCTCACATTGAAGAAGATGTCGCATTCTCTTCCATTTCCCAAGATACGATGGGGCATTCAGTTATGTTTTATGAAATGCTGGAGGAATTAGGAGCGGGGAGGGCGGATGATTTGGCGCATCTGCGAAGTCCAGATGAGTTTCGTAACGCTATTTTGGTAGAACGGGCTAACGGAGAAGGTCATTATATGGAAGACCCCCAATATGACTGGGCATATGCGATTGTCCGCTTCTATCTGTATGAATTGTTTAAGCTCGTAAGGTTAGAATCTCTGCATCGCTCTTCTTACCAGCCATTGGCCGTGATTGCGAAAAAAATGATGACTGAACTTCGTTATCATCTGTATCACTGGCAAGTATGGATGGAGCATTTAGCTAACGGCAGCGAAGAAAGCCACAAGAGAATGGAGCAGGCGCTTGAAAAAGTATGGACAGATGTGGCTGACCTGTATACATTCGGTCCAAAGGGAAAAGAGATGGTACGCTTCGGACTTATTGAGGGTGAAGAGTTACTGGCACAGCGCTGGCTGGAGAAAGCGCGGCAGGCGCTCGAATCATACGGGTTTACATGGCTGGGCAAGCCAGAACCTATGCAATCAAGCGGACGGGCGGGCCAGCATACCGGAGATATGGCTCGTGCTGTTGCTACATTATCGGAAGTGTATCGTCTGGACCCGGCTGCAAACTGGTAAGAGGAGGAGAGGCGTATGGTGCAGCAGGATTTACTGACAGAAGAAATCATATGGAAAGCGTTGCAGGAAGTCAAAGATCCGGAGATTCCGCCTGTAAGCATGGTAGAGATGGGAATGATCCACAAAGTAAGCATCGAGAACGGGAATGTAGCTGTGCAAGTGCTACCTACATTTGTTGGCTGTCCGGCCCTTGATATTATGAGGAAAGCTATCGTGCAGCAAGTACAGGCTGTAGACAGTGTACAAAAAGTGACGGTTGATTTTATTTTTGAGCCTGCATGGTCTTCTGATCGCATAAGTGAACAAGGACGGGAAAAGTTACGTGAATTCGGCATTGCACCGCCTCCCCTTCACCATAAAGCAGGGGAGTTGTGGAAGGTGGATTGTCCTTACTGTGGCTCTCCCTATACGACGATGGATAATCTATTCGGTCCAGCCGCTTGCCGCAGCATTTTATATTGTAAACATTGTAAAAATCCTTTTGAAGCATTAAAGCCGATATGATGCACGAATAGCAGACAAAAGAGAGGAGTTGTTTTACATGGCAGAAATAAAACGCATGTTTATCAATGGAGAATGGGTAGAGGCTGAAGGTGGAGAACGAATAGAGGTAATGAATCCATCGACGGGGGAGCAGGTCGGGGCTGTAAGCTTTGGAGATGGAAGGGACGCGGTAAAAGCCATTGCGGCCGCGAATGAGGCATTTGCTGGTTGGTCTCGTCTGACGGCGCGTGAACGTTCCAAGTATTTATATAACCTTTATGAACTTGTTCGCAAGCATAGAGACGAACTGGCAGGGATTATCTCAGCTGAAATGGGTAAACCTCTTCGCGAAGCGAAAGGAGAGGTGCTTGGCGCTGCAGATAACTTTATGTGGTACGCCGAGGAAGCGAAACGGGTATACGGGGAAACCATTCCTTCTTCTGTTCCGAATAAAAGAATCATGGTAATGAAACAGCCTGTAGGTGTAGTAGCTGCTATTACGCCATGGAATTTTCCGGTAAATATGGTCGCACGCAAAATCGCACCAGCTCTGGCAGCAGGCTGTACGGTCGTATTAAAGCCAGCAGAAAGCACGCCGCTTAGTGCAGTTCGTCTGTTTGAATTAATTGAACAAGCCGGTTTTCCAAAAGGGGTAGTCAATCTGGTTATTGGAAATCCAGAGTTAATTGGTCAAGAATTTACGGCTAGTAAAAAGGTGCGCAAAATTACTTTTACTGGCTCGACGCGAGTAGGGAAGCTATTAATGGAAGGAGCGGCCCAAACGGTTAAAAAGGTAAGCCTGGAATTGGGTGGTCATGCGCCGTTTATTATTTTTGAAGATGCGGATTTGGACGCAGCAGTTCAGGGATTATTTGAAAGCAAGTTCCGAACGTCCGGTCAAATGTGCATCTGCACGAACCGTCTCTATGTACACGAGTCGGTGCTCGACACCTTTACGGATAAGCTTGTAGAAAGGATGAGAAGGACTAAAGTAGGGGACGGACGGGAAAAGGATACAGAAATCGGTCCATTGGTCAATGAACAAGGCCTGAATAAAGTGCTCGATCATATTCAAGATGCGAGAGAGAAAGGCGCACATATCGCTTATGGAGGACAGCGTTTGACAGAAGGCGAATACGCCAAAGGTTTTTATTGCGAACCGACCGTACTGACAAACGTTACGAAAGAGATGAAAATCTATAGTGAGGAGACATTTGGTCCGGTCGTTCCTATCATTCCATTTACGGAGGAAGAGGTAGTCGTACAACAGGCCAATGATTCCGATTATGGACTAGCCGCGTACGTATATACGCAGAACAACAGCCGTTGCTTCCGCATGGCAGAAGCTCTTGAATATGGAATCGTCGGGGTCAATGACGGAGCGCCGACGCAGACACAAGCTCCGTTTGGCGGGTATAAAGAAAGTGGGATCGGTCGTGAAGGCGGTTACTACGCATTGGAAGAGTTTTTAGAAACAAAGTTTGTTTCTTTCGGATTATAAGATATATGTGAAAAGGGGAGGCAATCAGTTATTTGCCTCCCTGTTTTTTGTAAAATCTATGTGTAGTGATTATCTTCCTTTGCATATAGAGTGGGTCTTCGATTTTTTAAGTAATCTAGGTTACCCCGTGCTATATCCGTTTCCTCTATATTGATTGAAAGTACAGGAAGCTCTTCATTATTGCTGCATTTATGAATGGTTTTTCCTAGAGGATGGATTAGAGAGCTTTCACCAACAAATAAAGCATTGCTTTCCAGCCCGACTTTGTTCGCCATCGCAACAAAAACATGGTTCTCCAATGCTCTTGCTTTTAAATAAACGTCTTGGTAAGGATGACTGGGAAATTTATTTGCCCCGAGAACAAGAATGAATTGCGCACCTTTAATGGCTAAAATGCGGGCTACTTCAGGAAATTCGATGTCATAGGAGATCATAATCCCTACTTTGCCTTCAGGCAGTTTAAATACAGGGCAATCCACTCCAGGCTCGAAAATGTTTTTTTCAATTTCAAACAAATGAATTTTTCTGTACGTACCTATAATTTCTCCTTGTTTACTAATCAAAACAGCTGTATTGAATAATTTGGCGTTTTCGATTTCGGGAAATCCTAAAACGACTCCAACGTTATGTTTTTGTGCATATTTACAAATTTCTGTAATGGTTTTTCCTTTAAGCGGTTCAGCTAGGTGGACTATATTCTCATGCATAAAGGACCCCGACGTATACAATTCAGGGAAAAGTATATAATCTGCTTGTTTTCTACCAGCAGACTCAATACATTCAATAATCCGTCTTACGTTTTCCTCTTTATTTGATAAGGAACATTTTACTTGTGCTAAGGCCACATTAATTTGACGCATACTTTTTCTCCTCATTACACATCATCATACTCCAATATCTCGTTGTATTGTTGCAGCTTTCTGACAATTGTTGATTGGTCTACTTTCAAGGCTTTTGCCGCTTTATATGTACTCCCATATATTTTGTAGGCTTTTAAGACAAGGTCTTTCTCTACTAATTTTTTTGCCTCTTTAAGAGGAAGGATTCCTTTGATTTCAACTGTATTTTCCTCAAAAGCAGACAATGTTTTATCTTTTGGCAAAGATTCAATGACCATTTCTGTATTTGTTACAACCATTCGTTCGATTATATTTTCTAACTCCCTTATATTTCCGGGCCAATCATATTCCATTAACTTTGCCCTACTATATTCACTAATAATCTTATGCTGATTATATTTTCTGTTAAAATTTGCGAGAAAATAATCTATTAATAATGGAATATCTTCTTTTCTATCTTTTAAGGCTGGAAGTTCCAGTGGAACTACGTTTAAACGATAAAATAAATCCTTACGGAACAAGTTTTTTTCTACTAATGAAGATAAATTTTTATTGGTAGCCGCAATTACGCGAACATCGATTTTTTGTGCTTTTACTCCCCCTATTTTCCGGATGGTGCCCTCCTGAAGTACGTCTAAGAGCTTTGATTGCATATCATAAGGCAGCTCCGCAATTTCATCGAGAAAAATCGTTCCATTATTTGCGGCTTCAAACAAGCCTATTTTTCCTGCTTTATTTCCTCCTGTAAATGTTCCTTGTTCATAACCAAATAGTTCGGATTCAATCAAATCTTTAGGTAAGGAGCCGCAATTTAAGGAAACAAACGCTTGGGCGGCGCGTGAGCTTAAAGTATGAATCTCCCGAGCCAGCAAGCTTTTACCGACCCCGGATTCACCCAATAGCAGGACGGTAGAGTTAACATGGGCTATCGTTTTAGTTATGTCCATTAGTTCCTGCATCTTTTCCGATACAAATACAACGCTGTTGAGTCCTGTACTTTGTGTTATCTCTGATTGTTGCATATGTATTTTGATGCATTTCGTAATGTTGGTAAGCGAAATAATGAACTCGAAATCATTTGTGCTTATCTTGGTAATGGAAAAAAGAATTTTTTGCCCGTTCTTTGTAAATAGTATTTGTTCGTCAAGGTCGAAATTAGGCTTTTCTATGAAAATACGATCCCAGTCGAGAGTAGTTACGTCTTTATTTAGAGATAGAGTGTTTGAAATAGAAGTGGCAAAAACATTTTCGTGGTGACCAAGAATCATTTTAATTTTATATGTTGATGATATAAATAACAGTAGATTGACATGTTCATCTACGTAGTGCTTATTTTCCAAAGTGTCTGCACACCCCTATGTATATGTAAGTAAGTTATGATGTAAAAAAACATTGTCATTTCTTATGGCCCTTATTATAACAACAATTCGTTCGTTTTTGAATTATCATATTTTTTGTTCCTAAATACGTGGGGGCAGTTACTTATTAGGTTTTCTGCTCTTTTTAGCGTATTAAAAGAAGATAATGCAAAAAAACATCTAGATGTTTTTTTGCATCGTTGCTTTTTTCCCTTTTGTTATCTTAAGTGATATACATAAATACAAGTAGTAACCGATGTAAAAAAGCATCCCTTTATCTTCTTATCTGCGCTATATTCAGTATATTTATGCTATTTTTAATTGGCATAATAATTGCGAGTGATAATGGCTATGAAGAAAGGAGGGATACGGCAGTGCAGTTATCGATCGCACAAATTGAAACAAAGCTGCATGATAAAAAGTTCAATCTTGAAAAAATCGAACATTTTTTATGCGAAGCAAAGCAAAAAAATTCAGATCTAGTATTATTTCCAGAACTTTCGTTAACAGGCTATTCTATAGGACCTTGGCTGAAAGAGGCTGCTGAAGAAAGAGACGGATCTAGTATTACGTATTTGAAACATTTGTGTAAAAAGTTGAAGATGAATACCGTCATTTCTTTTCCTGAGCGGTATGAGCAACAGTATTTTATCTCTGCTGCCTTTATCAGTGATAGTGGTGAGATTGAGGCTGTATACCGCAAGACACACCTGTATGATGAAGAGCAAGTGTATTTTACGCCGGGAGATGAAATTCCTGTATTTAACACAAAGTTTGGCGTTATCGGGATGATGTCTTGCTTTGACTTAGAGTTTCCAGAGGTTGCTCGTATTCTTAGTAAGAAAGGGGCAGATTTAATCCTTATCCCTACTTCAAATATGGCTCCCTATACAGAACACCAACGTTTGTATACCCAATGTCGGGCAATGGAGAATGAAATACCGTTGGCATTGTGTAATCGAATTGGGGTAGAGGGAAGACATCACTTTATGGGTGAAAGCGTCTTCGTAGATGCTCAAGGTGAAACTCATCTCCTGTTGTCAGATCAAGAAGAATTGCATACAATTCCGGTTCTGTTGATGAAAGGAACAGATCCTAAGCTGAATTATATTTTAGATAGTCAACCGCATTTGTATAAAGAATTGTATTGCTGAATTTAAATCGTAAAAAAAGAGGGGGGAAGACAAATGACAGTTTTAACTAATGTGCTAGATTTGAAAATGTATATTAACGGTGAATGGGTAAATGCACAGAGCGGAAAGGTAAGAGAGATTGTGAACCCGGCAAACGGAGAGGTCATTGCCAAAGCGGCAGACGGTGATGTTGAGGACGCCCGCCGCGCGATTGAAGTAGCCCGCCGAACATTTGACGAGGGTGAATGGTCTGGAATGCCTGCTGTACAACGTGCCAGCTATTTGTTTGCCATTGCTGATAAATTGGAAGAGAAAGCCGAAGAAATCGCTCGCCTTGAAACGCTGGATAACGGAAAGCCGCTTCGTGAGGCTGGGTTTGACGTAGCTGATGCTGCTGCATGCTTCCGCTATTATGCAGGTCTGATCACAAAGCCGGATGGACAAACCTATCATGTAGCCGATCCGATGCAGGCGATGGTCGTTAGAGAACCAGTCGGAGTATGTGGCTTGATTGTTCCGTGGAATTTTCCGCTATTGATGGGTGTATGGAAAATTGCACCGGCTCTTGCAGCAGGAAATACGGTTGTATTTAAACCGTCGGAGGTTACACCTGTAACTGCTATTAAGCTATTTGAAATTATTGAAGAGGTCGGCATCCCTAAAGGGGTTATTAATATGGTAATGGGACCTGGAAAAACGGCTGGAAATGAACTGGCAGAAAGCCCGTTAGTCGATATGATCGCTTTTACAGGGGGCACAGTGACAGGTAGAAGTATTATGAGAGCGGCAGCAGGAAACATTAAGAAAATTTCCCTTGAGCTCGGCGGTAAGTCTCCGAATATTGTATTCGCGGACGCTGATTTTGAAACGGCGGTGGATTATGCGCTATTCGGCATTTTCTGTAATCAGGGACAAGTATGCTCAGCAGGCTCCCGTCTGCTTTTGGAAGAAAGTATTTATGACAAATTCATTGAACGTATGGTAGAGCGGGCTAAGAATATTCGTGTGGGATTCGGGGATGACCCGAATACGGAAATGGGGCCTCTAGTGAGTGAGGCCCATATGGAAAAGGTTCTAGGCTATATCGAGATCGGCAAGCAAGAAGGGGCACGGCTTGTAGTCGGAGGAAACCGTATTACAGCTAATGGCCTTGATAAAGGATACTTTGTTGAACCGACGATTTTTGTTGATACTACGCCGAATATGCGCATTGTTCAGGAAGAAATTTTCGGACCTGTGCTTGTTGTACAGAAGTTCAAGGATGAAGCGGAAGCGATTGAGCTGGCAAATGACACGGTGTATGGATTGGCTGGCGGCGTCTTTACGCAGGATGGAGCAAAAGCTTTGCGCGTAATTAAAAAGCTTCGTGCGGGGATTACTTGGATTAATAGCTACCATCCAACATACAATGAAGCTCCATGGGGCGGATACAAGCAGAGCGGAATCGGACGCAATCTTGGTACGTTTGGGTTGGATGAATTTATGGAAGTAAAACAAATTAATATCAATCTACAGGTAGAACCTGTTGGTTGGTTTGAGAACTAAGCAAGTAGACAAACAAAAAAGGAGGCTCTACGAAGTAGGCTTTGTTAGCCTCCTTTTTCTAAAAACATCAGGTTTCTTCATGGAAGGGAGAGTTTTACATGAGTAAGCGCAATCAGTATATCGACAACGATGCTGCACACTTGGCAAGCCTCGGATACAAATAAGAATTAAAGCGAAACCTCAATTTCTTTTCCAACTTTGCGATTGCCTTCTCCTCTTATTAATAATATTGGAGTCGTTGTGTAGTATTACTGGCAGTAGGTATACACCAGCCTTTCATGATTATATTTGAAACCGCGGGAACGGCGGGTGATGGAAGCTATCTGCCGATTTTTATGATGGCTATGCTTATGTCTATATATGTACTGTTAGGGTTTGATTCTGCGGGCAGTTTGGCTGAAGAGGTCATTGTTAGCAGCTTTGTTGTCTTTAACCTGGCCACCCTGCGCTCCAGCAGAAGAAAGGCAAACGTGTCTTTTTCCGACCGCTCCCGCCCACCGTCCTTTCTTCTTTTCTTACCTCCCACCATAAACATTTGTCGATTTATCAAATCAGATGTATATAGGTGCCCTTTATTATTTTGCATTTGTTCGTCAACGTAAGAGTAAAGAAGCGAAAGAGGTAGCATTTATAGGAGCAGAAGCAGGGTCCATTGAGTAAATAGTCGCTTGCATGTTATTTTTGAGTCGGCAGCGGATGTATATACAAAGGGAGACAAAAAAAGCAAGCTTCCACGCATCGACCATATCAAGAAATACGCATAGTAGATAATAAAGAGAAAAGGCATCTGTCTCCTTTCTATAGGATAGATGCTTTTTCTCTTTATCTAGCTTTAATCACCTTTAATTTTCTGAATATTTCATGTGCTATACTGTATAACAAACGTTAAATGGCTTAATGAAGAAAAGATAATAAGGAGGAGAAAGAATGCAACCGCCGGAAAAATTGGATGAAGAAAAGAAAAGGTTGCTACAAGAGGTTGAGGTACTACTATCCATGGTTCCAGTGCCTGTTGTGGTAACAGATGCATCCGGTAACATTCTACATGCAAACGCAGTAGCGGAAAGCGTATGGAAGCGCTCGCAAATTACACTAACAAACAAACATATTCGAGATGTAGTAGAAGGAGAAGAAATTGAAGCTTTAATCGAACAAGGCAAGCCTGCTCAAAAAATATCGGTTCGCATTAAAGATGCTGCGAATTTCCTTCATATGTATGAATGCCGTATTCGTCCGCTTTTTGTGTATAGGAAGGTAGCAGGAGCTGTGCTGCAATTCACCTCAGCACAACATGCGGAACACAAAGAAAGAATTCGCAAGCATACCGTTCGTTATACATTTAGCGATATTCGTGGTAACAGTGATATCATCGCTTCTCTAAAAAGTCAGTCGGCACATATTGCACCTACAGATTCTACGATACTTATCCGGGGAGAGAGCGGTACAGGGAAAGAAGTATTCGCACAAGCGATTCATGCTACTAGCACACGAAAAGACGGTCCGTTTGTAGCACTGAACTGTGCAGCCATTCCCGAGTCGCTGCTTGAAAGCGAGTTATTTGGATATGAAGAGGGATCTTTCACAGGAGCTAAAAAAGGAGGAAAAGAAGGCCGATTTGAGATGGCTCGCGGAGGAACATTATTTCTTGATGAAATTGGAGACATGCCGCTTTTTCTTCAAGCAAAGCTATTGCGTGTCTTGCAAGAAAGAAGAATCGAACGGATCGGAGGTACGGACACGATTCCGATTGATGTTCGTGTGATTGCTGCTACGCATAAAAATTTGGAAGCGATGATTGCCGATGGCCGGTTTCGTGAAGATTTATATTTTCGTTTGAATGTCATACCTTTATATGTGCCGCCGCTACGAAACAGAAAGGAAGATTTGTATGACTTGATTCATTATTTTATGAAAAAATGTAGTACACGGCTGGGAAAAGAACAAAAACGTCTTTCTTCCCAAGCGTTAAAACGTTTGTATGATTATCATTGGCCAGGAAACATCCGAGAATTAGAAAATGTAGTAGAGTACATTATGAATTTAGAAATTGGCGAATTGATTACGGTAACGAGTCTACCTTCCTCCCTTAGAAAAATAGATGAAGAGGCTATGCCAGAATTAACGAAAAAGCCACCTACGGAAACTGCTCATGATAAACCGTATGAAATCTCAACGATTAATGAAAAGGAGACCGAATTAATCTTGCAAGCACTGCAACGGTTTGAAAAAAGCACAGAAGGAAAGAAAAAAGCAGCGGCTTCTCTCGGCATTAGCCTCTCCACATTATATCGACGTCTACAAAAGCTTCGTTACGAGAAAAAATTCTCAAAATGAGAATAAAAAAGAAAAAGAGAGAAAAACAGATAAAAAGTGAGAATAAATATTGTCATATGATTTGTTTCGATTATGAATTTGCTTTATTTTCCTGAAAAAAGCTATTTTTTTCAGCTTGAATATTCAATTATCGACTTGTGAGGGTAAAATTCTTTTTATTTTCTATTATTTTTATTGGCATACTATTTGCAAAAAATAAGAGTAACGAGGGATGAAATAATGAAACAGACAATTACTGAACATGATGTTCCTCAATTTGCTTATGGGGCAAGATATCTTGGAGCCGGAGGAGGTGGTAGCAGTAATGTGCTGGAACTGCTGACCAAGCGAGCGATACGTGAATACGGACCGGTGCAGTTGCAACACCCGTTTGAAGTAAAAGAAGGGGAATGGATCATCCCGGTTGGAATTATGGGATCTACGACGATCATGAATGAAAAGATACCAACAGGATGGGAATTGCTTGAAGTGTTACAGGCAGTAGAAAAAGAAAAAGGAATTCGAGCAGCAGCTGTGGCAGGAATTGAAATCGCTGGTATTAACGTGCTTACCCCGATCCTTACCGCTGCATTGGCACGTCTTCCTGTTATGGATTGTGATGGAATGGGAAGAGCATTTACAGGGATTCATATGACGACATATCATGCGTTCGATATTCCTCTTGTTCCACTTGTTATGATGGATGAGAACAGAAAAAGCATCTGGATTCGAAGCTATAGCAATGAAGAGACAGAAAGAATTGCACGAGCATCGGTAATGAACATGGGAGGCTGGGCTGCGATTGCTTGTTATGCGATGAAGACAGAACACATACGGGAAGCGTCCATCTATCACACATTTTCACTTGCCTGGCGCCTTGGAAGAGGGGTTAAAGAGGCACAGGAAGATATTCATCAAGTCGTTCAGGTGCTTATGGAGGAACTAAGTAATTCCGTCTACGGCATACCACATCTGGTGACAAAAGGAAAAATCGTTGAATTATCCTGCGATATGAAAAAAGGACAGCTCAGCGGTTCGTTTTTCTTAGAAGGTCGTGGGGAACATACAGCTGAGCAATGGGAAATTTTGTTTCATAATGAATACGTATTATGCAAACAAGAAGAGAACGTACGTGTGATGTCGCCTGATTTAATTTGTGTGTTGGATGCGGATACGGGTCACCCTATACAAATAGAAGAATTGGAGAAAAATCGTAACGTATGGGTGCTTGGAATACCTTCTCCCCCTTTAGTGCGAACCTCGAAGATGCTAGAGGTTGTGGGACCTGAGACATACGGTCACTCATTTTCTTTTCTTCCTATAGAATCCTTGTATAAACAAGCAGGTGAAAAAAGAGGAGTGGACCATGCTGCGGCTTGGGATTGATGTTGGGAGGCAACGTATCGATTGTGTGGTTATGGATGAAGAAATGCGTATGTTTTATGTTAATACGCGTCCGGTTACAGAGCATTCGCTTTCTGGAATGGAAGAGATGCTTGAGGAGATGAAACTGCAAGGTATTTGCCTATCTAACATTCAACAAGTAATCATTAGCGCATCAAGTGAGTATGAAGAAGGATTGCGGGAAAGCGAGGATGTGCATGTATGTGCCATCCGAATCGGTTCCTCACGAGATAGTATTCCCCCTTTTTATGAAGCAACAGACACATTGAGAGAAACCTTACAGTTGACATGTGTAGAACTTTCCGGCGGGCATCATGTAGATGGAAATCCAATGCAGGCTCTTATGACGGATGAGTGGAATGAGAAAATGGCCCATGCCGTGCTACCTGTACATGCGGCGTTTGCGGTTACTTCTGCTTTTTCCCCGGTAAATTCTGAACAAGAACAAATAGTAGCACAGTGGATTCGAAAGAGGTTTGGAGGAGAACGAACAATTACGCTATCTTACGAGTTTGGTAGCATTGGACTTATGGAGCGGGAGAATGCTGCTATTCTAAATGCTGCACTTTCCTCTGTCACTCCCTCCCTCTTTCAAAATGTAAAACAGACTCTTCGACAATATGGTATTCATGCTGGGATTTTTCTAAGCCAAAATGATGGATTCTTGATGGCGTATGAACGGGCCATTTCTTACCCCATCCGTACATTGCGCTCAAGAATTGCAAACAGCCTGCGTGGTGCTTCCCTGTTGGCGGACCGGGAGGAGTGCATTGTCGTCATTGCTGAGAATAAAAAGCTGTACATTGGAATGGTTGAAGAAGGTGTTCCTAAGTTACGATGGTCCAAAAAAGACATCGCAGGAATGTATATGCATGTCCATATTCCTGAGGTCGTAACGATTGATAACCGTATACATGGTACTCCTGATGAGGTATTAGAACGTGTTTATCAAGCTACCCAGCGGTTTCAGCCACCCTATGAGCCGCTGCCGATTGTATTCGTAGGCAATGAATGTAATGAAATTGCCGGATGTTTTCATGATCCCTGGGCTGAGGTGATTCAACCAGAATATTTTTCGTACGCAAGCGCCATTGGAGCATGCATGGCACCGATAGGAGGATGGGTAGAGCGCATGTACTGGCTTTCCGAAGGTGTAAGCAAAACACAAGTCATTGAAAAGACAGTAGCAGAGGCGGTCAAAGAAGCGATACTGGCAGGTGCTGAACCGGGGTCTATCACTATACAAAGTGTAAAGGCGTCTCCGCTTGCGTACGTGTCCAGTCAGGCGCTGCGCATTCAAGTTCGAGCGTTCGGCAATTTTGCATAGAACAGAGTCGCATAGACAAAGAACAAATGAATACGCAATAAAGGGGGCAATGCAATTGGCAGGACAATCCAATATGGCAGATGATTTTTCCTTAACCAGGGTTCCGACACACGCAAGACTTCCTATGTGGGAAGTGTTGCTCGTTCGGATTGGAGCTTTGACGGCGCTCTCACAATTTATGCTTGGTGCGGCATTGGGCTATGGCATGACCTTTTGGCAGGCATTCTGGGCTACGATGCTTGGCAGCGTCATCTTAGAGGTTGTAAGTTTGTTTCTTGGCATTGCAGGTGCACGGGAAGGGATGTCCACAAGCTTACTGGCTCGCTGGACAGGGTTTGGAAAGTACGGGTCAAGCATTATCGGTGCGGTAGTTGCGATTAGCTTGATCGGCTGGTTCGGAGTCCAGAATTCTGTTTTCGCTAAAGGGTTGGATGAAGCGTTAGGTGGAGTGCTTGGCTTTCCACTTGCTGCCGCTCTTACAGGATTTCTGGTCACAGTCATTGTTATCTACGGCTTTAAATGGCTTAGCTGGACGGCTAAGATTGCTGTTCCCGGATTTCTGGTGGTGGTAGCATACGGTATTTATGAAGTTCTTCGTCATCATTCAGTGAGTGAGCTGATATCATCTCCAGCACCGGGACCAGCGCTTTCTCTGGGAATGGCCGCCACGATGGTAGCCGGGGGATTTATGGTTGGGGCAGTGATTACTCCGGATATGAGTCGATACTGTCGCAATGGCAAGGATGTATTATGGATGACGGTTATCGGAACGATTGTCGGTGAACTTGGGGTTAATATGATCGCTGTTCTGATGGCGCACGCTGTGAAAAGCTCAGATGTAGTGGACATCATTGTACAGACGGCGGGATGGCTTGGTGCTGCGGTTGTCATTTTTGCTACGGTTAAAATCAATGATATAAACTTGTACTCATCTTCACTAGGCATTACGAATCTACTGGATTCCATGTTCCGAATAAAAATGAATCGCGGATGGGTCACCCTTGTCATCGGAACAATTGGTACGCTGTTATCTATCATGGGTATACTGGACCAATTCGTCAGTTTTCTCACACTGCTTGGCGTATGGATTCCGCCGATTGCCGGGATTATGGTAGTAGATTATTTTGTGCTCAAACGGAGCCGGAATGTACTGGACGAAAGCCGGAAGCGAGGAGAGCTACCCGATAGCTGTGAGAATATAAATCCGATTACGCTCATTGCCTGGGCGCTTGGCTTTACAGCTGGATATTTGTTTGACATCGGTATTCCATCCTTAAATTCACTTCTCGTAAGCGGCATTGTTTACTATGCAGGTATGAAAGTTTTCAAGCCGACGCATACGAAAGAGCAGGATGATAACATAATTCGCACTAATAACGTAGGTTAAATTGGTTAATAAGGAGTGAAAGTGATGAGGCTGTTAGGAAAACAAGAAATTGAAGATATGGCGGTAGGCGCGGCATTGCTTGGAACCGGAGGAGGGGGCGACCCGTACATTGGAAAGCTTATGGCGTTACAGACAATTGAAGAATTCGGCCCCATTCGCCTTTTATCCATTGATGAGGTGCCGGAAGATGCGCTCGTTGTATCGTCTGGCATGATGGGTGCGCCAACCGTCATGGTTGAAAAGGCACCGAGCGGTCAGGAAGCAAAAGCAGCCTTCAAAACCCTGGAAGCATACATGGGGAAAGAAATATTTGCTACCTATCCGATTGAAGCAGGCGGTGTTAATTCCATGCTGCCCCTCGCCCTGGCTGCTCAGCTTGGCTTGCCGGTGATAGATGTAGACGGTATGGGCCGGGCATTTCCTGAATTGCAGATGGTAACGTTCTATTTAGATGGGATCTCTGCTTCGCCCATGGTCATCGCTGACGAAAAAGGGAATGTGAACCTCTTAAACACTATCGATAATGTATGGGCCGAGCGGATTGCGCGTGCAGCGACCATTCAGATGGGCGGTTCTGTTATGTTCGCTATTTATCCCATGAACGGCCGTAATTTAAAAGAGAGTGGCATTCGTAACATTCTACAATTAGAAGAGGGGATTGGACGTACCATTCGCCTTGCCAAAGAACAAAATGTGAATCCAATCCAGGAAGTCTTGAAGCTTACGAAAGGCTTTGAGTTATTTAACGGAAAAGTGGTGGATATTCACCGTAAAACAGAAACCGGATTTGCGCGTGGAACGGCAACGTTCGAAGGGCTTGGTAACAATAAGGGAGAGAAGTTGCAGCTACGGTTCCAAAATGAGCACTTAATTGCTACGACTGAACAACGATTGCTGTGTGTTACACCTGACTTGATTGCTGTACTCGATGAGGAGACCGGTTTGCCCATCACAACCGAAGGTCTGCGGTATGGTGCACGAGCTGTTGTTATAGGAATTCCTTGCCATCCGAAATGGCGAACACCAAAAGGGATTGAGACATGCGGGCCAGGGTATTTTGGTTACGATGTAGAATACGTCCCTGTAGAAAAGTTAGCGAAGAAAGGAGCGTTGCTAGGATGAGTTACCGAATCGGAATCGACGTTGGCGGGACACATACAGATGCCGTTATTTTAGATAAAGACTATAAGGTGATTGCTGAAACTAAATGCGCAACGACAGAAGATGTCAGTTCTGGGATTTACCGATCCATGAGAGAGGTGCTCGCGAAATCTGGTGTTCCGCGTGAGCACATTCGTTTTGCTATGCTGGGTACGACGCATTGCACAAACGCCATTGTGGAACGGAAGCGTCTGAACAAGATTGCGATTATTCGAATTGGAGCGCCCGCTACATTATCGGTAAAACCTTTAATCGGAGTACCCGATGATCTACGAAAGCAATTAGGGAAACACGTCTATATTCTTCGGGGTGGGCATGAGTTTGACGGTAGAGAAATCGTGCCGTTAGATGAAGAAGAATTAATCCGTATTGCGCAGGAAATGAAGGGACAGGTTGATTCTATTGCCCTTACCTCCGTGTTTTCTCCTGTATCGAAAGAACATGAGTTAAGAGCGGCGGAAATTATACAAGATGTACTAGGCGAAGAGGTAGCACTTTCCTTGTCTCATGAGATTGGAAGTGTTGGCTTGCTTGAGAGGGAAAACGCTACGATTTTGAATGCAGCCGTCGTGAATGTGGCAAAAACGACAGCCAATGGATTCATTCGCGCCCTTGAGGAAGAAGGCATTCATGCAAAAGTCTTCTTTGGCCAAAACGATGGAACATTGATGAGTGTGGAATATGCAGTAAAGTACCCTATTCTTACAGTCGCTTGCGGCCCTACAAACAGTATTCGGGGAGCCTCCTATCTGGCCGGATTGTCCAATGCTCTTGTCGTAGATGTTGGTGGAACGACTACGGATATCGGTGTGCTAATTAATGGATTCCCACGGGAGTCATCACTCGCTGTTGAGATCGGTGGAGCACGTACCAATTTTCGGATGCCTGATCTCGTTTCCATTGGCTTAGGTGGAGGAACGATTGTACGCTTGCAGGAAGACGGCTCCTTTACGATTGGTCCCGACAGTGTAGGATATCGTCTCCCGGAGAAAGGGTTGGTGTTCGGTGGCGATACATTGACTGCCACTGATATTGTGGTAGCACTTGGAAAGGCGCAATTAGGTGACCCTTCAAAAGTATCGCACATTGACCGTCCACTGTTGGAGTGTATTTATGAGCGAATGGTAGAAATGGTTGAAGCAGCTATTGATAAAATGAAAACAAGTGCTGAATCTGTACCGGTTATTTTGGTCGGCGGTGGCAGCATACTGTTACCAGATAAAATGACAGGTGCCTCACAAGTAATCCGTCCTGATCATTTCGGTGTAGCGAATGCCATCGGTGCAGCCATTGCCCAAATCAGTGGTCAGGTGGAGCGCGTATTTTCTCTGGATGAGCTGGGAAGGGAGAAAACGCTTGATCTGGCAAAAGAAATCGCCGTTAGTGAGGCGGTGGCAGCAGGAGCCGATCCGGATACAGTGGAGATTGTAGATATAGAAGATGTACCGCTTGCTTATCTACCTGGTAATGCAACGCGAATTCGAGTGAAAGCGGCAGGTAAGTTGGATGCTGCTTTGGAGCAGATAGATCATTAAGAGCAAAAAAGCGTCGGTTGCTTATGAATCGGCGCTTTTTTGTTCCGGCTATTTCCCTTTTCCGGAAGGCTTCCATTTATGGCCACACTTCATACAAGTATTTATGACCTTTCTACGGCCAATTAATCCTGTAGCAAGACCGGTCGGAATGACTAAAGTTGCTAAGAAAATAGCAAACAATTTCATCGAGCGTATAAACTCAGGTGATAATAAAAATGGAGTAGAATAAGAACTGGCAAGAATAAGACTTAGTCCTGCCAATGGAAGCACCAAAAAAATGAACACAAAAAGAAAGAAATAAGTAAAACGATAGCCCCTAATCGTTCCGACAATTTTTGCTCCCCCACAGGAAGGGCAGCGTAATGGACGAGAAGCTGCACGTTTAGTGTGGGTTTGCGGAAAGTTTTTTGAGCGAGAAGGAGCCGATGTACTGTTTTTTTTCTGTGTGTTTTTTCTTGTGATAATTGGACGTATGTCGCTATCGTTTCGTGTACTATTCTTTTTGGTCGTCATTTGAAAATTTCCCCTGTTTTCCCTGGTTAGTTATCATCTTACCATTAGGGGAAAACAGCAAACAAGCGTCTGTATTCAGGGATTTACTTTAAACCGGATAGAATTTCATAGGAACGAAGGCGTGCCTTATGATCATAAACCTGAGAATTAATGATAAGTTCATCAGCTTGCGTACTATCAAGAAACGCCTGTAGCTTCTCTTTAACAACTTTTGGACTGCCTACAATCGAAGTGCGCAGCTGCTGTTGGATGGTCGCTTTCTCAAATGGATTCCAGAGCTCGTCCATATTTTTCACCGGCGGATTCAACGGGCTGGGACGATTCCGCACTAAATTCAGGAACTGTTGCTCCATCGAGGTAGCCAACCAACAGGCTTCTTCGTCTGTATCTGCTGCAATCACATTGACCCCAACCATTACATACGGTTCATCAAGCACCTCTGACGGGCGAAAATTGCTTCGGTATACTTCAAGTGCCGGTAATGTATTATCTGGAGAGAAATGGCTAGCAAAGGAAAAAGGCAGACCGAGTTGACCGGCTAACCGGGCGCTAAAGCCGCTTGAACCTAATAGCCAGATTGGAATGTTCAGCCCCTCACCAGGAATGGCGCGTACACGCATACCGGCTGATGAGGATGGGTTCAGATAGGAACGCAATTCGTCTAATTGCTCGGGAAAGTCCTGTCCATCACTTCTACTGTCGCGGCGCAGAGCACGCATCGTAGTCTGATCTGTGCCTGGTGCACGACCCAGACCGAGATCGATTCGCCCCGGATACAGTGATTCTAACGTACCGAATTGTTCGGCAATAACCAGGGGGGCATGATTGGGCAGCATGATACCACCAGAGCCTACACGGATTTTTGAAGTTCCGGCTGCTACATAACCGATGACTACGGATGTTGCCGAACTGGCGATACCAGGCATATTATGGTGTTCAGCCAACCAATAACGATTGAAGCCCCACTTCTCGGCGTGACGTGCAAGATCTAGTGTATTTCGAAAAGAGTCACTGGGCGTACCGCCAGTCACGATTGGAGCAAGGTCTAGAACGGATAATGGGATATCGTTAAGCTGTTTTTGGCTTTGGTTCAAGGGATTTTCTTCAGGCATGCTCTCATCCTCCTGCTCTATAACGATGTTCTGACAACATGTTAACTATCAAGTGCTGATTAAGCGCACTCCTATACATTCCTGAGGCAATCTTCAGGGGAGTTCTATTTATTTTCCCCCAAATCCTTTGGATAAGCGCTAAAGTTTCGTGCTTCTGCAATAAATTTGAAGTTATAAAAACGGCATTTTGGGCCGCATATTTATTATATCGATAATTATCGATATAGCAATAACAGAGAAGCTTTTTATTTTTTCTATCTATAATAAATTAGACTTGATATTTTGACAGGGGAGTGTGGTTGGAGGTAGGAGATTCGGAAAAAAGAAGAGGGTGGATGCGCCTCGCGATCCGGCAGAAGAAAAGCCAGCGTGTTTTTTTCCGACCGCTCCCGCCCACCGCCCTTCCTTCTTACTTCCCACCATAAAAGCTTGTCAATTTATCAAATCAGATGTATATAATTAATTTCGATAAAGAATATCCCATTCAATTTTAAATTATAAAAATTCTCTTTGTATAGGAGAAGATTGCATGGTACAATAAATTTGCTGTTTAGTGAACGGCCATTTATTGGCGGAACAAATTGTGTAAAAATAGCCCATCTATCTGGTTTTATAACCGGACAGGTGGGTTATTTTTTTGTGAAGTAGATAGTTTTAATGGAGCCAAAGCTGATGTATCCCTAGCTGTTAAGACTGGATTGATTAGCGGCTACCCGGATGGCAGTTTCCAACCAAATCGAGAATTTAAAGCAGAGCTTCAATGGATGTTTCTATATCTATCGGATCGACAGGCGATTCGAATCTGTTTATGACTTTTCCGCTTCTGTCGATTAAGAACTTGGTAAAGTTCCACTTAATGGAGTCGCCAATGAGTAATTCAGGGAATTTCTCTTGCAAAAACGTGTGAAGTATTTTTGCGCTTATATGGGTAGAGTCAAAACCTTTAAATGGAGCTTGTTCTGTTAAGTATGTAAATAAAGGATGAGCCCGAAGGCCACGTACATTTATTTTCTCGAACATAGGAAATTTTATAGCATAATTAAGCTGACAAAACGTCTGAATTTGCTCGTTACTCTCTGGTTCTTGTTCTGCGAATTGATTGCATGGAAATGCCAAGACTTCGAATCCGTTAGGATGATAACGCTCATATAGGCTTTGCAAGTCACTGTATTGGGTTGTAAAGCGGCATTTGCTTGCTGTATTAACAATCATGACAACTTTGTTTTTATATTGTTCAAGCTTTACTTCTTCACCGCGAATATTTTTTACTGTAAAATCATAAATCGACATGTTGACCCTCCGAGTAATTGTTATTTATTTAAAATGATTATAAATAAAATTAAAGCCTTTGTCTATATAAATTACTTGATAGTTTGACAGGGTAGCGTGGTTGGAGGTGGGAGAGTGAGAGAAAGAAGAGGTTGGATGCGCCCTGCGCTCCAGCAGAAGAAAGGCAAACGTGTTTTTTTCCGACCACTCCCGCCCATCGCCCTTCCTTCTTTTCTTACCTCTTACCACAAGAATTTGTCGATTTATCAAATCAGATGTATATAGGTATTTTCATGCTGAAAGATGAAAAAGGTGATAAAAGTATTGGGCGACTATTTTGTAACCCCGTTCAATTTTTTTGAACGGGGGTGTGCATGTATAAGCTGTTAAATTTCAATAATGGAGATTTTATAAAGAGGAATCCATAATTTGGTTTGAAGGAATAGAGGAGCAGGAGGAGCAATATGACCCAATAGAAGACGCTTTATCAGTTTTCTTTATCTGACCTATTCCAACGAATGTCTTACCTATGCTCGCTGATTTAAACAAAAATATAATTTTATAATGGATGATATGTCCTTATATCGTGTAAACATTTTGCGTGGTAAAATTAAATGGATAATATAAACATTTTTTCTATGTATAATACAAATTGGGTGTAAATAACATTGGGAAGTAGAAGGAGAGGAAAATGGCTATTATACAGATAAAATCTAGTAACCCGGATTTTTCATTCATTATTAAAAAAAATCCTGCATCTGGAATGCAGTTACGTTCGATTAGAAAAGGGATAGCATACGGATGGTATCACGGTACAGATACATATAATATTTATTTCAAAGATGCAGACACCGATATCTCCTATAAGCAGCATAGGGATGAGACTTTTGAGTATTTAAATGTCTCCAGGTATAACACACCTCTGCTTCCATTAAATGCAATTGCGGAGTTTTTGTCTGCCACGTTTAAAAATAAAAACGAAAAGGACAAAGATGGATATGAGAATTCATTTTTCGTTAATATGATACATATTAAATATCCTCGCTATATTGATTTTTTTAATAAGCACTTTACGGACTTTCACATTGAAATAGAGCAACATACACACAAAAGCTATAAGATGACAATTAAATCAAATAGAAGTATATATAAATTGGTGAATTTTGCGAATGTCTTATTTTTATTTTTAGCTATGCTTGGTAAGGAGTATCTGGGAGTAAGTGATAGTTTAGTTGAAAAGTACCTTAAAAGCATGAATATAATTGATGCTCCATATTACATCAGGTATTTATTTGCAAGAAACGTTTTAATAAATAAGGAAATTTTTTATAAATTTAAGAAAGAACTTGAACAAACAGATAAATATGCAATTAACTTTGTTTTTGGCAATACAGCGATACAACGTAAACAATTTATTGAAAAGGGTATATCCTTTGATAAATCAATTCTTGATATTGGTTGTGGAGAAGGTTTTTATGCTTTGCCATTCTCAGGGAAAATAGAAGACAATTTTTATTATGCAATTGATATAAACGAAGAACTTATTAGAGAAGTGGATATAAAAGCAAAAAAACGAAATATTGAAAACCTAATTACATTTCCATCTCTTCATACATACTTGGAATCGTACAGTGGAGAAGTAGTGGATGTACTTTTAACAGAAGTAATTGAACACATGGATGTACCAGAGGCAGAGCTGCTAGTAAAATCTGTTTATGAAAATGTCAAGTTTGATAAATTTATCATTACTACTCCAAACTACGATTTTAATCAATATTATGCACTGAATGAATTCAGACATAGTGATCATAAATGGGAAATGAATAAAAATGAATTTGAGAAGTGGATTCATGACATGTTCAAAGAAACCAATTACACACTCCAATTCTTAAATATAGGAGATAGTGTAGATGGGGTTTATACAACACAAGGTGTTTTAATTACAACATAAAGGAGTATGCAAGAGTGGAAATTAGGACAAAAGTTCATACGATATTTATGATGGTTGGAGCGACAGAATCAGGGAAAACAACGTTTGCAAAGAACGTTTTGATTCCACAATTAAAATTTGAAGATGTAAATAAAAACTTTAAAACAAATGTGCAATATATCTCATCAGATGAAATTAGACAAGAAATATTAGGTCACGATTATCACAAGCATAGTCAAATCATGCTCGAAAGCAGTAAACAAGCCTTTCATATGTTGTTTGAAAAGGTAAAAGCAGTCACATCATTTCCGATTCAAGCAGAATTTGTGATTGTTGACACGATCGGATTAGCGGAAGAATTTCGAGAAGAAGTTCAAAAAATCGCAAAGGAAAATGGATACAATCTAGAAGTAGTTTTATTTGATTACAAAGATACTAAAGAGTATTATTCGTCAGATTGCTCTCGAAAAATCATCGCTCAGCATGTCAGTCGATTAAAAAAAGATGTAATGAGTAAGATTCATCGCGAGAAATACAATCGAATCCATAGAATTAAAGCTAAGGATTTTTATAGCCCTCAATCAGGTAAAGTTAATATACAGTATAAAGTTATTATTGAAGATATAGAAGAATATATGTCCCATATTCTTCCGGCAGAAGGGAGATATATTATTGTCGGGGATGTGCATGAAAGGGTTGAGGAGCTAAAAGAGCTACTTTCTAAATATGGGTTTGCTTTTCAAGAGAATAAAATCTTGTACACAAAGAAAACTGCAAACTATAAAATTGTCCTTGTGGGAGACTTTATTGACAAAGGGAAAAATACGGAAGAAATTATTGAATTTATTAGCAATAATTTGGAGTGGTTTTATATTGTAAAAGGAAACCACGAAAATTTTGTGTATAAATATATAAAAGGTGAGTTATCCACTTCTAAAATTGATAATGAGTTAATAGACAAGTATTTCGATTCCATCAAAGTTCTGCAACACAACGATAAACGGAAAGAACAATTTTTGCACTTGGTTGATATATCTAAAGAGTTCTATAGGTTTATTGGTTTTTCTACACCTTCATTTTATGTTACACATGCCCCTTGTAAAAATAAATATATAGGTAAATTGAGTAATCTTGCTTTGAAAAAGCAACGTAAATTTTCAGTGGAAAAAGATAAGAGCCTAGATGAGCAACTGGCTTTTATTAAAAATGAAGCAGTAAATAACCACCCATACCATGTGTTTGGCCATATTGCAACAAACGATAGTATACGAGTTAAAAATAAAATAGGGATTGATACAGGTTGTGTGTATGGAAATGCGTTGACCTCTGTTGTGTTAGACTCAGGGAAGCCGCATTTCAAAAAGCAAAAATCTAAAGACACAATGACCACAGAAGAACTACCGTCTTTGTTTAAAGAAGAAAAGAACGTTTCTCTTGATCACCTGGATGATAGTGACAAAAAACGTTTGCGTTATGTATTGAGAAATAAGGTTAACTTTATTTCTGGAACAATGCCTCCTGCTGATAAAGATGAGGAAAATCATGACCTTGAATCTTTAAAAAGTGGGTTAATGTACTTTAAAAATAAAGGTATTGATAAAGTTGTGCTACAACCAAAGTACATGGGTTCAAGATGTACGATTTACTTAAATCAAGATGTGGAAAAATGTTTCTCTGTTAGCCGAAATGGCTACAAAGCTATTCATGATGAATTACCGCACGTTTACGAACGGCTACTAGACCAATTTGGAACCTATATGCAAGAGAATGGAATCGAAACATTAATTTTGGATGGAGAGTTGCTGCCCTGGAGTGCTTTAGGCAAAGGTCTGATCGAAAGACAATTCAATGTCATTGATAAAGCGATTGAGTCAGAACTGTATTTCTTAAAAGAATATGAATTTGAAGAACAGCTTCAAAATTTGATAACAACATATCAATCAAGCGGCTTTGATGAGGATCAGAATAAAATGCCCAAAAAAGAGCTGAGTAAGAAGTATGGTGATGCCAACTATCAGAATTTTAAATATGTGCAAGAGGTGATGAGGTCGTATATGCCTCTTGAGGAGCATATCCATGCATATAATCAATATAAAGAGCAGCTCATGCTATATGGTCAAGAAGGAGCGGTTGAGTATAAACCGTTTGATATTTTGAAAATTGTTAAAAAGAATGGTGAGGAAGAGATCCCTTTACTCGGTGCTTCGGAGATGTTCAAGTTCCTATCGATTGATGAATGTATTGTTGTTGATTTTGCCAAGAACAATTGGTTTGAGGTGGCAGAGGAATTTTACAAAAATACGACAACAGTAAAAAGAATGGAAGGTATCGTAATTAAACCAGATACAATAAAGAATGGAATAACACCGTATATGAAAGTAAGAAACCCAGATTATTTAACGATTATATACGGATACGATTATCGTTTCCCACGAAAATACAGCAAGTTAATTAAACAGAAGAATATAGGGAAGAAACTAAAAACAGCTATTTCTGAATATAAATTAGGAAAAGAGATGTTGACACACAATCTGGACAGTATTAATGAAAACAATAAAGAATATCAACAGCTAGTAGCAAATATGCTTTTTGAAACAAGTAAAGAAAAAGAAATTGATCCAAGGCTGTAAGAATACTAAAAAGTCGCTCACTTGAGCGGCTTTTTGTTTGGATTTTTTTGTAAGGTTCAGCAACACCATTTTTTCCTCATAGGCATATACCAATGAATATGTAAGCTCATTTGTAGGTTGGTACTCATTGTGGCTGTATGTTACAACACAAGGAGAAATTGGATTGGGAGGGAAAAAGTGAGTATCGAAATAACACTAATGGGGTTGTTGGTTGGATTTTTAGTTGGTTTGACCGGAGTAGGAGGGGCTGCGCTTTTAACTCCCATTTTAATTATTATAGGTGTTCAACCTTCTATTGCAGTAGGAACTGATTTAGTCTACAACTCTGTTACAAAAATGTTTGGTGTTATCCAGCATTGGAAGCAGAAAACAGTAAATTTTACATTAGTAAAATATTTGGCTATCGGTAGTATTCCTAGTGCGATTATTGCTGTATCTGCCCTGCATTTCTTTGCCGACGTTTATCACAACCAGGAAGAATTCATCAAAAGCGCGCTCGGATATGTGTTAATCCTTGTGTCCATTGCTACCATTATTCGTGTGTTTTTTGATAAGAGACTGCGACCCAATCGCTGGCAGCTAGCACCGATTGAAGAAAAAAAAGGATTGACCATTTGTATCGGTGTTGTTTTCGGCTTTATTGTAGGGCTTACCTCTATCGGTTCGGGTTCCTTATTTGCTGTAGCTATGTTATACCTGTATCGTATGCAGGCATCGGAGTTAGTAGGGACCGATATTGCCCATGCATTTCTTCTTGTAACAGTTGCAGGTGTACTCCATGCTGGCGCTGGCAGTGTAGACTATTTATTAGTAGGCAATCTTCTTCTGGGTTCCATCCCAGGTGTTATGTTCGGTAGCACCTTATCGGCCAAAGTTCCAGCCAGGCCTCTGCGTACGATTATCGCTACAATTATCCTCATAAGTGGCTTAAAGCTTATATAAAAAGTACTTCAAAATCTTTTCTTCTTCCCGTAAGTCCATTTTCTTTTTTATATACAAATAAAAAAGAAAAATGCTCCGGGAAGAAGGAGAGATTTGCAATTACCCTTTTGTTTCAGGATGCACTACCGGAGCGGTCAGTACTTCAACCAGTGCTGGCCGATTGGATGCAAGTGCTTGCTGTAGTATTTCTTCGAGCTTTGTATCTGAATCAATCCGGTATCCATTCCAGCTACATGCTTGGGCTAATGTAACAAAATCAGGATTTGTCAGATCGGTACCTTCCTGATTAAATCCACTTACGATCATCTTATCGCGTTCCATCTGCAAATAACCATTGTTAAATACGATGACAGTAATCTGCAGATTATACCTCGTAGCTGTTAGTAAGTCAGCCAGAACCATTTCAAGACCGCCGTCTCCAACGATGGCGACTACCTGTCTTTCTGGCATACATAATTTGGCTGCCAGCGCAGCGGGAAGTCCGAATCCCATCGTCCTCCATTCGCCGGAGAACAGCATTTCCTGCTGCTGCGAACGAAAGTTTCGATTCATCCATACGGTTACATCACCCGTATCAAGCGTAAGAATAGCATTAGGTTGCACAGATTTTTCGATGGCCCGTACGATTCTAGATGGGTGAATGGGAGAGCCTGTTTGATTGCCTTCCTGTTCATTCTGTTGTACCCATTTCTGTCTCATCTCCTGCCATTGAGATTTCCACGTTGTATGAGTGGATTGCTGCACTCCTTCAACCAATAAAGGAACGATTGTAGCTGAGTCGCCAACGATTCCTAACTCGATTGGAATTCCCTTTCCTATATTTTCTTGCATGTAATCGATTTGGATAATGCGAGCGTTTTGAGGTACATATCCTTCCGGCCACCACGTATCTCCTATAAGCAGCACTACATCTGCTTGCGTAAATACTTGTGCTGCATAAGGATTTCCTCCTTGACCGATTCCGCCCAACAAATTAGGAGACGTATCAGGGAGTATTGTTTTTGCGCCTAAGCTGACGAGCAGGCCTGCTCCCCATTTTTCGGCAAGCGTTTCCACATGTTTGGCAGCATTGCGAGCTCCTACGCCAGCCAATATCATTGGACGTTGTGCCAGATTCATTATGTCGATCGCTTGTTTTAATCCTTCCGCTTCGAAGTGATAAGTTCCTTTTAGCAGGAGTGGTTTAGGATGGGGCATGGCTTTCGTTCCCCTCGTAAACATGTCCTTTGGAACAGATAGGTGGGTAACGGTACCTTTGACAAGTGACATGTGCATTGCCTTGTTCAATACCTTAATAATGGCATCAGGATGTGCTAGAAGCGTACTATATTGGGCAAGTGGCTTGATTAGCTCTTGCTGGTTTACGTATTGTTTATAGTCGGTACCGATTTTATCTGTCGGGGCTTGTCCCGTAATAGCAAGAACAGATGCCTTATCCTTATAGGCATCACCAAGCCCGTTTAGTAGGTTACCAAGTCCAGGACCCATCGTAGCGATACAAACCCCGAGTCCGCCTGTTAGCTTTGCTTCGGCAGATGCCATCATTGCTGCTGTAGATTCATGCTTGACAGCGATAAACTGGATTTTATCTTGTTTTGCTATTGCATCCATTAAGCCTAAAATCGCGTCGCCGACTACACCATACATCCGTTTTACTCCCCAGATCCGTAGCTGCTCAAGCAGTTGTTCTGCAACTGTTTTGCCGCTCAATGCCTCCGTATCCATACGTATATTTTGTTGCATAATCCACGCCCCTTTTCCATCCTTCATCATAATGTTATTGTTAACGGAACCTTAGGCATATAACCACAATATAATAGAAAATCAAAAGACGGCATTCTGCCGCAAGAAAGCATGGTATTAACAAAGGGAGGTAAACGATGTCGCATCATTGTAATTTGTCGTTTCAGCAGCTTACAGATGATGATTATCGAAGGATTAATAAAGAACTGTCCAACAAAGACACAATCGATGTTGTGAGGTGGGCGTATCATACCTTTGCGGATGAACTTGTGTATGCTTGCAGCTTTGGCGCAGAAGGAATTGTACTGATTGATATCATTAGTAAAATTCGTCCAGATGCACACATCGTTTTTCTTGATACGCATGTACATTTTAAAGAGACGTACGAATTGGTTGAGAAAGTTCAGCGAGCCTATCCGTTATTGCGGATTGAGATCGTTCAGCCTGTTCTCACGCTTGAGGAGCAGGCCGAACAGCACGGTTCTGCCTTGTGGAAGATAGAACCGAATGTTTGTTGCAGCATTCGTAAATTACAGCCGCTTGCTACAGTGTTAGCAGGCAAGAAAGCCTGGTTGTCAGGACTGCGAAGGGAGCAATCGCCTGCGCGTGCACATGTTCAATTCATAAATAAAGATCAAAAATTCACCTCTATTAAAGTATGTCCCCTCATTCATTGGAAATGGGATGATGTATGGAACTACATTAAGCTGTACCAGCTACCGTACAATGAACTCCATGACAAGGGCTATCCGAGCATCGGCTGCGAGCACTGTACCTTGCCGGTGGAAGATGGAGGGAACTCTCGTGCTGGACGCTGGGCAGGCTTTGAAAAAACAGAATGCGGTCTACATCAATAAATATAGAAACAAAGTAAGAAAGGGAGCGGATGAAAGGTGAATCAACCACATGGTGGTACGCTGATAAATCGTGTAAATCTCCAATATGATTATTCTTCTATCCTTACTGAAATTGAGATTGATCGTTTTGCATTATCCGATCTTGAGTTGATCGCGATAGGCGCATATAGCCCAATTATCGGTTTTCTCGGGGAAAACGACTATTATGCTGTGATGAATCAGATGAGATTGACAGATGGACATATATGGGCGATTCCTATTACTCTTCCAGTTCCGGAGTATGTAGCTGACTCTCTCAAAATAGGCGATAAGATAAAGCTTGTATATAAAGGAAAGGTATACGGGATCTTGGAACTACAAGAGAAGTATTTTTCGGATAAGCGGTTTGAAGCTGAACAAGTGTATGGGACGACAGATGATAAGCACCCAGGCGTGAAAAAGTTGCTGGAAAGGCCTGATATGTATCTTGCTGGTCCTATTACGCTTGTGCGGCGCCCGGAAAAGGATGAGTTTGGTGACTATTATCTTGATCCTGCAGAAACAAGAGCTGCTTTTGCTGAGCAAGGCTGGAGAACGATTGTCGGTTTTCAAACAAGAAATCCTGTTCACCGTGCTCATGAATATATTCAAAAATCAGCGCTGGAGATTGTAGACGGACTTTTTCTGAATCCGCTTGTCGGTGAAACGAAAGGGGATGATATTCCTGCACATATTCGCATGGAAAGCTACGAAGTGCTTCTGAAGGAATACTATCCGGCGGAGCGCGTGCTTCTTGCTGTGTTCCCGGCTGCCATGCGGTATGCTGGTCCGAGAGAAGCTGTTTTTCATGCGCTTGTACGCAAAAATTATGGATGTACTCACTTTATTGTTGGGCGTGATCATGCAGGAGTCGGTAATTACTATGGCACGTACGATGCACAATTGATTTTCCGTAACTTTACTGCAGAAGAGCTTGGAATTACTCCGTTATTTTTTGAGCACAGCTTTTATTGCAAGAAATGCGGTAATATGGCATCGACCAAAACATGTCCGCATGCCCCAGAGGAGCATCTTGTTCTTTCTGGAACAAAAGTAAGAGAAATGCTTAGAGGTGGAGAGGCACCTCCGCCGGAGTTCAGCCGGGCGGAAGTGGCAGAAGTGCTAATCCGCGGTATGACAATGGCAGCAGATAAACAGTAAAGGAGGATTCGCTATGTCAGCATACAATGCAAATATTGTATGGCATCCTGCTGCAATCACAAAACAAGCAAGACGGCAGCTGTGTGGCCATAAAAGTACGGTACTATGGTTTACCGGCCTTTCCGGATCGGGCAAATCAACGATTGCCAATGCGGTTGAGGAACGACTATATAAGGAAGGGCTACACACTTATTTATTAGATGGAGATAACATTCGATATGGAATTAACCGCGATTTAGGCTTTAGTGAGAGGGAGCGCAAAGAAAATATTCGCAGAATCGGCGAAATAGCAAAGTTATTCGTTGATGCCGGGATGATTGTGTTGACTGCGTTTATTTCGCCGTATTGTGCAGACCGGGAACTGGCCCGTAGTCTTGTAGAAGAAGATGAGTTTATCGAAATCTACGTGAAATGCTCACTGGATGAATGCGAAAAAAGAGACCCGAAAGGACTTTACAAAAAGGCAAGAGCGAATCAAATTTCTGAATTTACGGGTATTTCAGCACCATACGAAGAACCTCTCTCGCCGGAAATTGTTGTCGAAACCGACAAGCAGTTCATGAATGAATCTGTCGAGCAGATTGTATGTTATCTGATAGAAAAAGGAATCATTCGGAAATGAGTAACCGAAGTGCGTAGCCAGCCTGGCTGCGCACTTATTTATGGATGAAAGGATAAAATTTGGTCAAGCTATATGTTGAGAAGTATATAAGAGGATGTTCAAAAAGTCCGGGAAGCAGAACTGCGAATTTCTGCGTTGCGTTGTCCCTCCGCTGCTCGGGTCTGCCGCGCCTTGAACTTCACGGCTCTGTTTGTCCTCCTTTTTGAACAGGCTCTATAAGGGAGTAAGTTGAATTAAAAAACGGAAGGAGGTTTCGCGATGCTATTTTTTAAACCGGAATTTCAAAATAAGCAGGGAGAAATTTTAAATGTGGTAGATGCAAGCGGCAAAGCGGTAGGCTACATTGCTTACATATATAAAGAAGATAAAGAGCTTTATGTGATGGGGCAATTGGATGAAGAAGGGGAGAAACAGAACTTCATTGATATTGTGACGTACTTTATTGATGGTCTAAAGAAGGCGATTCTTGGAGATGGCGAGAAAGAGCCGAATATATACATTCATTTGGGTGGCCAGTTAATTGAGCTACATAAAAAGGATGACAATGAAGAATAAAAGGTAAAAAGGAGAACGTGTATAGGCTGTTATGCATAGGATGGTTTGCAGAAGACATTCGCCAATAAGGGGGAACCGTGGCTGTGAACCATCCAGACGTTGCTTATCATCCACGACTTGCAGATCCTGCGGGGGAAAGAGTGGATAAGTCAAAAGATTTCGGTCTAACAATGATAATCGATAAAGGAATTGGCCTGGCTTCATTTGAAGAATTTTTACAGCTTGCCGGCCAATATGTTGATTATATTAAACTTGGATTTGGCACTACAGTGTTATATCCGCCTGAAATTTTGCAGAAAAAGCTTCTTTTAGCTCAAAAGTCTGGAGTAGCATTGTATCCGGGAGGCACATTATTTGAAATTGCATATTATCAAGGTGTCTTGACAAGTTATTTAGATTCAATAGAGAAGCTGGGCTTTAGTTACCTGGAGATTTCTGATGGAACAATTGAATTGCCTGCCAGTGAGCGACATAATATGATACGGGAAATAACAGCAAGAGGATTTACCGTAATTACGGAATGCGGTAAAAAAGCAGGTGGCAGTCATCTTAGTGTAGAAGATTTGCATAAAACTCTTTATTCGGATCTTGAACAAGGGGCTTCCCACGTCATTGTAGAGGGCAGGGAATCGGGAACCGATGTGGGCATATATGATAAGAAAGGTCGCATTGATCCGGAATTTTTGACCGCTGTCGAACAAGCGATTCCAGGTGATGTGAGAAAACGTCTTATATGGGAAGCGCCCCAAAAAAATCAGCAAATCGAGCTGCTCCGTTTTTGGGGGCGAAATGTAAATATGGGGAACATTCAATTTGAGGATGCGTACAATCTTGAGTGCCTGCGCAGGGGTCTACGGTTTGATACTTTCCTTCTTAGGCATGAAAGCGCTGCTGTACAGGCGGACTGCCTTCCTGACTATAAAAATGCAGGACACATCATTTCATAAAATGGGAACCGCCAAACTTGGCGGTTCTTTTTTATAATTTAATAGTAGGAAGTTCCATCCCAACGGTACTTGTCCATCTTCTCCATGTCCCATTCTACTCCAATACCGGTACCGGTAGGAATTGGTACACAGCCATTTAACGGCTTTAAGGATAGTATTGATGTAAAAGGATTTTCCATTACATCCCATTCAACTGGTTCGATTGCATCATCATTCATTTTACTCCATGGAGGGAGGCAAGCCTGGGCAAACAGGGCATATAGCCTGGAAAGTGCCCCATCAAACGTATGCGGAGAGCTCTTTATTCCAAAGATCCGGGAAAGCTGTAGTGTCTCACGATATCCGTCTACCCCGGTTGCATGCATGATATCCGGTTGAATAATGTCAACAGCTCCATCCTTTAAAAGAGGAAGAAACTCAGCCGACTTCTGGAGATTCTCTCCACCCGCAATTGGAATGGTCAACGTTGCTCGCAGAAGTTTATAGTCTGCAACCCTGTCCATAGGTAGTGGCTCCTCAAGCCACAGCATATTTGGCCACCTTTCAAACAATCGGTTCCACTGCCTTGCGGTAGAAGCATCGTAGCTTTGGTTTGCATCGAGAGCTAGCTGTATTTTCTCTTCTAACATACTTTGAACGGACAGAATATGGGTTTGATCCTCCTGTAGCGTTCTTCCGCCAATCTTGACCTTCAGTTGCGTAAAACCGGCGGTAATCGATTGTTCAATAAGGTGTAGAGAATGTTGTATCCAATCTTCTTTATTCGAATAGGACTGAAAAGATGCGTAAACAGGAATGATTTCCCTTAATTTTCCACCCCATAGATCGCATACGGAAAGCCCAGCAGATTTTGCTACGATTTCTGTGAGTGCCATGCTGACCCCGGTGGCTACACGTTGATGCCATTTTTTAATTGTATTTACAATTTGTGTGCGGTCTGTCGCTTCTTTTCCTAGTAAGTAAGGAACAATACGGGATTGAAATCCTTTTTCTAGGGTAGTCAGCCAGTCTATACATTCTCCCCAACCTTCCACTCCTGACTTGGTTGTGATTCGGAAGAGATAACAAGACCGATACTTCTTATATCCATTTGCATCACCATAAGGTTGCGGCAGCTGATATAGCATGGGGAAGGTTTCCACTTTTTCGATTCTCAATTGTATTACGAACCTCTCTTGTGTAACTAACTTTATAATAAGAATAGCTTGCGGAAAATACATAAAAAAATGCATGTAATGTAATGGATATATAGGTTTGGTATCAAAAATAACGATAAAGGAAAGGGTAATTAAAGGACAGAAACACACCTGTTGATTATCCATATATCGGAAGAGATAAGATGCACGCGTCGGCGTGTTCCCTCGTCTTTTTCTCACAAGGAAGGGACATGGCCGCTTGGCGGGGGTAAAAGCGGCCCTCTACGCTTCCGTGCGGGAGACGAACCGACGCCCGTTTGGGGCACGGTGTGGTGACGATCGACTCTGGATCGTACTGGATAATCAACACTCTTGGGACAGAAATAAAGGAGTGAAAATTGGAGGAAGAAAGATGGAAGCAAAACAAGGAACATCGACTATGATCGCGATTGCTTTTATTCCAATCGTAATGGTATTAGGAAATTCAATGTTGGTACCTGTTCTTCCTACAATGAGGGCGAAGCTGGGTTTAACTCAATTCCAAACAAGCCTTACGATTACGTTGTTCTCGCTCGCGGCAGGTATTATTATTCCGTTGGTCGGGTATTTGTCAGATCGTTTTGGTCGTAAGTGGATTATTGTTCCCTCGTTAATTATATATGGAATTGGAGGAATTATTTCAGGGCTAGCTGCCTGGCTGATGGAAAATTCCTATACGATCATTCTAGTTGGAAGAATGATTCAGGGAATTGGGGCAGCGGGTACGGCTCCGATTGCTATGGCACTCATTGGAGATTTATATTCAGGAGCTCAAGAAAGCAAAGCACTGGGAATTATCGAATCATCGAATGGAATGGGGAAAATTTTGTCGCCGATTATCGGTTCGGCTATTGCTCTTATAACATGGTATGCGGTCTTTTTTACATTTCCCATCCTTTGTTTCGCTGTTGCCGCCTATGTATGGTTCGGGGTCAAAGAGAAGAAAAAAGCGGAGGGACAGCCTCTTCCTAAGTATCTTGGAGCGGTGAAACAAATTTTTAAAGATAAAGGAAGATGGCTAATCCCCGCCTTTTTTGTCGGAGCTACCGGATTGTTTATTCTTTTTGGCGTTTTATTTTACTTGTCCGACTTGCTGGAGGATACATACAAAATTGATGGGATGCTTAAAGGTGTCATCCTTGCTATCCCTCTGTTTGGAATGGTTGTTACCGCCTACATTACTGGGGCAAAAATTAAACAAAATAAGCCGCTTATTCGAAGGGTCATGATAACAGGATTGGCTATTTTGACTGCTTCTATGGTTGCCGTTGCTTTCTTTAAACAAATTTACCTTATCATCGGATTGTTAACAGTAGGAAGCATAGGAACCGGGTTATTATTGCCCTGTTTAAATACGCTAATTACAGGAGCCGTAGAAAAAGCGGAAAGAGGAATGATCACTTCTTTGTATGGAAGTGTCCGTTTTCTTGGCGTTGCTTTTGGTCCGCCCATTTTCAGCTGGTTGATGAAAATTTCGCATAAGACAGTGTTTTTTAGTATGGCAGGATTAAGTTTTGTGATTTTGATCTCGACTTTTTTCTTTATTAAGCCTGGCGCTAAAAATGGAGGTGGGACAAATAAAGAATACGAGTCGGGAACTCTCTTTAGGAGAAATGAAAAAGCTCCGACGTAATATGCAATTTAGTTAAAAAATCGTAAAACAAAATAAATGAATTTTAGTAAGAGAGTAGTAATCGCAGCCGCCATGAGCGGACCGACCGGTATTCCACGAAAAAACACGATCCCAATAATAGAGCCGACGATCAGGCCGACAATAAGATGCGGTTCCGCCCGTAGCATGTCTAATCCTTTTCCGTTCAAATAAGTAGCAAGAGCGCCTCCCGTCAGAGCTACAACTCCTACGAGCGTAGTAAAGAGGGGAATGAGGTCCTTAACCGTAATTTTCTCACTGGCAAAGGGCACTAATACGGCTATCGTTAAAAAGAGAAGCCCCATCTCCATTCCGCGGCGTTCTACTGCCGGAAAAAAACGTTCAAGGGAAGCAAGTTTTAGCATGAGTAGCATACTGGCTGCCGTGGCAAGAATGGGTGAGCGACCAATTAACCCAATAATAATCAATATAACAAGTACTGCTTCACCTGGAGATACTTGCATTCGCATCAAACCCCTGTCCTTTTCTTCATCTTACTTTTATGAGGAAGAGGACAGAAGTATTCTTTTTTCATGGACAAACGGGACAATTTGTAAAAAGTCAACTTGGCTGCAGAAAAAAATATCCTCCGTATGCCGATGCTCAACTAATCGTCTTCCTGTAGTAGATGTAAGAAGACGCTGAGCAAGCTGAGGGGCAAGCTGGAGATAACAAGCTTCTAATCCTTCTGATAAATCACATGTATGTACTGAAGGGAAAAGCGTTTTAGCTATATGAGCCATCAATCCAGCTGCAAGCCCATCCTCCAATGCGAATTCTCCGCGAGTACCTGCACAGCATAACGTAATATCGTGACGTAGGGAAAGTGCCTTCATTATACATGCAGTAGAATTGAGAAAACATCCAATAAATATATCCTCTGCTTTTTCTATCTTTTGAATGGCTCTTGTGCCGTTTGTCGTTGTCAGAATAAGGTGTTTTCCACTATGCTTTGTTTTATATAGGGCGGTCGGTGAATTGTTGTAATCAAAATTAGCGATGCTTTCACAATACCGCTCCCCAGCCAAAATTGTAGTAGGGGATCGTAGGGCATACGCTTGCTCAATGGATGCAACTGGAGTGACGGAGGCAAAGCCGGAGTGTAAAGCGGTTACAATCGTACTCGACGCCCTGAGTACATCAATTATAATAACGGTTCGGCCTGCTATGTGTTCAGGATGAATTTCCTCAACAGTTTGTATGGTTTTAATCTGCATGACATAGCCTCCTATTTTGTCATTTTAAGCGAGAAGAGCCTCACTTTAACAGGGGAAGGGATGTAGGTAGAAAACACACAGGCGAATCGTGTTCTCTATTGTAAATAAGCACGAATGTTCTGTATGATTAAGATGTAAATCCTAGGAAAGTCGATCTAAGTAAAGCGTAGGTGGGGGATGAACCTGTTATAAGGATATTCCGTAAAAGAAAAAACATGCTGGCAGACACTATAGAACTGGCTTACATCCCACTCAAGTACAAGGAGATAGATGGTATGAATGAATTGGAACGAGTATACGAAATAGCAGTGAGTCGAACCAAATCCAGGATTCAAACCAATATAGATACATTTCTGGAAAATAATAAGGAACTCCCATCGTTAGAAGATTACATAGCAGGAAATCAAGAGCACTTACAGAGCCTTTGGAGGCAAGAATGGAACCAACAAGTGAAAACCGGATTTTCAAATACATTTAAACGATCGTACCTGGAGCAAAAAGGGATTGAAGCCACAGACATGAAGCGAAAGACACTCCATAAACAGTTTATGGAGGAAATGAAAGATGACTCGCCCTTTGATGTGGTGCAGTGGATAAATAGCGAATTTTCGAACCAAAAAGAAAAGTGGAAACGAAGGTATGAAAGCGTACAAAGACGATACCAGGAAAAACTGGAGCGGCAAGAAAAGGCACGCATGGAACGTGAGCGACAACAGAAGATACAAAAACTGAAAGAAGGCATCTTGTCCAAGGTTTCTACTATTATAGAAAGCGATCGGGATTTGCTCTATATAAGGGTGCGTTTTGCAGTGGCCCAAAAATTAGCGGATGACCGGACTATAAATGTAGCCTATGCAGAGATGGTATCTGATGAGGGCGCTGAGGAAGAACGTATAGAACATATTTATGAATCGTTTATTCAGGATGATGTCATGAATAGTATATCAAGTGTATTGTTAGAACGTCTTACCCCTTCGTTGCAAGCGGAATATAAGGAAGTATGCGGTGAAGATATGACGGTAAGTACTTTGCAAGACATGGCCGCATATGAACTGTCGGAGCTCGAATGGACATTTCGAGATGAGATTAGTGAGGAAAGTCTGGCTGATTTATTGAACCTTGCCCGTCTTTCTCCTTCATTAGAGGAACAAAAAGTGCTCTATGAACAGCACAAAGAAGAAAAAGAGCGCCGAAGAATCGAAGCACTTGCAGAAGTCGAGCGGAAAATGAAAGAAGAAAAACGCATGATTCAGGATATTTTCGAGCGAGAATATGATTCTTCTATTCATCGTAATGTTCAATATCAGCTCCATATTGGTGAAACAAACACAGGAAAAACCTATCAGGCGTTAGAGCGGATGAAACGGTCAGCTTCCGGCATGTACCTGGCACCACTTCGCTTACTTGCCCTTGAAGTGTTTGAAAAGCTTAATGAAGAAGGGGTTTCTTGTAATCTGAAAACTGGAGAAGAAGAAAAAAGGTGGAAGGGGCTGCCAAAACCTCCTGTACTGTAGAGATGTTCCATGAGAAAGATCACTATGACGTTATTGTCATTGATGAAGTCCAGATGATTGCTGATAAAGATCGTGGGTTTTCCTGGTACAAAGCGATTACTAAAGCGAACGCAAACGAGGTCCATGTCATTGGAAGCCAGAACGTCAAAGAAATGCTGCTTCATCTGCTCAAAGGGGCACACATACATGTCCGGGAATATAAACGGAACATTCCGCTCGTAGTAGAAGATAAGCCATTTAAAATTAAGAATGTACAACCGGGCGACGCTTTGGTTTGTTTTTCTCGTAACCGAGTGCTGCAAACCGCAGCAAAACTTGAAAAAGACGGGCATAAAGTCAGTGTGATTTATGGCAGCATGCCCCCTGAAACCCGACAAAAACAAATGCATCAGTTTATTGAAGGCAAAAGCAAGGTGATTGTAGCGACGGATGCGATTGGAATGGGACTCAATTTGCCGGTTCGCCGTGTGGTCTTTTTAGAAAATGAAAAATTCGATGGTAGCCGTAGGCGAACGTTGACCTCACAAGAAGTAAAGCAAATTGCGGGCCGCGCAGGTCGTAAAGGAATATATGAAGTAGGGTACGTTGCCTTTTCCAGTGATGTGAAACGTATGAAGCGGCTGTTATCTCAAACGGATCATCCTATTCAGATTTTTACGATCGCCCCTACTAAAGGCGTTTTTGAACGATTTCTTACGTATCACCATGACCTGGGAACCTTTTTTGATCTGTGGAATAAGTTTGAAAATCCGAGTGGAACCCGAAAAGCGACCCTTTCGCAAGAGAGAGCGTTATATTATACGATAAAGGGAACAGACGTCGAACAACGACTTTCTTTGATGGATTTATATGGCTATCTGCACATGCCGTTTTCTGGAAATGAACCAGTGCTTAGACGACAATGGCAAAATACAATGAAGGCAGTTGTTCGGTATGAGGAGCTGCCGGAGCCACAGACGAAATACGGGTCACTCGAAGATATGGAACTCTCCTACAAAGCAGTCGGTCTGCATTTACTATTCCTATATAAACTTAATAAACAGACCGAAGCTCACTATTGGGAGCGGGTGCGGGAACAAATTAGCGATGATATTCACGAGATGCTCAAAAAAGACATCAAACGGTTTAAGAAGACTTGCAAGCATTGCGGTTGCGAACTTGCGTGGGATTATCAGTATCCTATGTGCAATAAGTGCCACAATCAAAAGTATCGGAGACGATATGACTTTGAGGATGAAGAATGGTTTTGATAAAAATTACACTTGATATTTTGACAGGGGAATGTGGTTGGAAGGAGGAGATTCGGAAAAAAGAAGAGGTTGGATGCGCCCTGTGATCCGGCAGAAGAAAGGGCAGCGTGTTTTTTTCCGATCGCTCCCGCCCACCGCCCTTCCTTCTTTTTTTACCTCTTACCATAAAAATTTATCGATTTATCAAATCAGATGTATTTTACAAGTGAAGTGCATTTGGGAATTGTTACTTATGGTAAAACCGCAGGGAGTAGGCATAAGAAAAAACATAATGCCAACAGTGTAACTGTGAAAGAACGTAATGAATAGATTATCGGAGGGTTCACATTGTCCACTAAAGACACAGGAAGAGCACCAACGGATTTTTGTAATACTTGATTCAAGACGTGTAAGCCCGAAGGAAGTATGTAATATTCTGTAAATCATACATTTCTATACTTACCTAATCATTTTCCTTGTCAAAAAATACAATATTAAGAAAATATAAATATTATGTGAGGATATTAAAGAAAGGATGGTTTCATGTCAAAGAAAAACTATAACAGTAAACGGATTAAAGGAAAACTCCGTGTATATCATTACCTTATATCCAATAAAAATCTTAAATCCCATCTCCCTTATTCTGTACCATTCAGTAAAGAAACACTGGAGCGAACAACATCCCAATACAATTTGCTCTACGTTAAACCCAACCAAGGTTCCCACGGAAAAAGAATCGTTCAGCTAAAAAAAGATCCGAAAAGTGGTAAGATTATTGCTCGCAAAACATATTCTAGGAAATCATTCAAGAAAGTTTCAGAGCTATATACTTATTTGGAAAATTATTCGAAAAAGCGTCGTATGCTCATCCAAAAAGGGATTGAGCTGGAAAAGGTTAATGGTAAGCCTTATGACATTCGGGTAATGGTCCAGCGTAAACCCAGTGGCAAGTGGGTATGTACAGGAATGTTCACTAAAGTTGGATTACCGAAAAAAATTATTACAAACTACTATCAAGGTGGTAAGATCCTCCTGCTCGATCAAGTTTTCAAAGATTTAAATTTAACAGATAAGCAAAAAAAATCCCGATACCATCAATTATCTACTATATCATTGGAAGTAGCAGGTACCCTCTCCTCTTACCAGAAGGGGATGCATGAGATGGGGATTGATTTTGCTTTTGATAAGATAGGCCGATTATGGATTATTGAAGTTAATACTCGCAGACCACAATTTCACCCTCTGAAAAAAATAAGTCCTTCTATGTATCAAAGAATGATGTCCTTTGCCAAAAGTTATGGAAGAAAATCAGCTAGTTAAATAAGGTCCTCTCGATTAGTGGGTTTGAATCCTTCAAATACCCAACTCAACAATAAAACCTAAATCAGATGATTAACGTATCAATGAATAGAGGTGAGTTTATTTATGGGATCAATTCCCCTTCCTGTATATCAGTTTTTATTAAGAGGGACCGATAATGAAGAGAAAATACACAGATTGAATGGCTGTGACGATAACGATGTTGGCTTCTGTTCTTTAGTTGTATTTTTACAATACAACTAAAGAACAGAATGGAGCAACCAAAGCGTAGCGAAGTACAGTAGTTATTTTTTTAGGTGAACACTGCCACAACCTTAAATTATGTGTGAATAATCAGTAATCAAGTCGTGTTGATTGTATTATGTGGATAGAGAAGAAATAGGTTGAAATGAAAGGGTTAGAGCAATAAAACAAATACACTCAAAGACGGAGAAGTTTGTGTATTTGTTTTATTGCTATATAAATTACACTTGGTATTTTGGCAGGGGAGTGTGGTTGGAAGGAGGCGATTCAGAAAAAGAAGAGGTTGGATGTGCCCTGCACTCCAGCGGAAGAAAGGCCAACATGTCTTTTTCTAGCCTCTGATTCTCACCTTCTTTTCTTACCTCTCACCATAAAAATTTGTCGATTTATCAAATCGCATGTATATAATTGGGATTGCGCGTAGGAATATAGGGAGTAATGGTGGTGGAGATTCGTTTTTATGCTTTTAACCCTAACATCTTTGATTTCAGTACATACTTAAAAAATATTTAGAGGGCGTCATCTATGTATGGAAAAGGTATAATAAATTGGCAGGAGTAGACACTAAAAGGGGCTGCTTTGTGTGGATATAGAGAATAGATAACTAAAAATATTATGGAATGCCTATGATTTTTATTTTATGTAAATGAAAAAACTAGGATATAAAAAGACAAAAGGAGAAAAGGAGATACGATGACAAAGGGAAAAGCAATAACAGAAGCAGGATGGAACTTAGACAACAGTTATGCATGTCTGCCGAAATCATTTTTTACCAGCCTCAACCCAACCTCTGTACGCTCACCGAAGTTAATCATTTTCAATGAGCCGCTGGCAACATCCCTGGGGCTGAACGTCCAGGCACTGCAAAGTGAAGAAGGGGTAGAAGTGCTTGCTGGCAATCGGATTCCTGAAGGCGCTTTGCCTCTTGCTCAAGCTTATGCGGGGCATCAATTTGGGCATTTTACGATGTTAGGGGATGGCCGGGCTCTGCTGATTAGCGAACAAATCACTCCTTTAGGTGAACGATTTGATATTCAGCTCAAGGGTTCAGGCCGAACGCCATATTCCCGCGGGGGCGATGGTCGAGCGGCACTTGGACCGATGCTGCGTGAATACATCATCAGTGAAGCAATGCATGCGCTTGGTATTCCTACCACCCGCAGTCTAGCAGTGGTGACAACCGGTGAGTCAGTAATCCGCGAAACCGACCTGCCTGGTGCGATTCTGACCCGCGTTGCTGCCAGTCATCTGCGCGTTGGCACCTTCCAATACGTTTCAAAATGGGGCACAGCCCAGGAACTACAGATCCTGGCTGATTATACACTAAAACGCCATTTTCCAGACGTTGAAGCTGATGAGAATCGATATCTTTCGCTACTTCAGGAAGTGATCAAGCGTCAGGCCGTGCTGATTGCCAAATGGCAACTGGTTGGCTTTATCCATGGGGTGATGAATACCGACAACATGACCATTAGTGGAGAAACTATTGATTATGGTCCTTGCGCCTTTATGGATGTCTATGACCCGGCAACAGTATTCAGTTCCATTGACATTCATGGCCGCTATGCCTATGGCAATCAGCCGAATATTGGCGGGTGGAATCTCGCGCGATTTGCTGAAACCCTGTTGCCGCTGCTGCATGTCGATCAGGCGGAGGCTATTAATCTGGCCCAGGATGCAATTTCAGATTTTGCTGAGTTGTATCAGCGTAATTGGCTCGCGGGAATGAGAGCAAAACTAGGAATATTTAACGAAGAGATGCAGGATGAATCCCTTGTTGAAGACCTCCTCAGTATGATGCAGAAGTATCGTGCGGACTATACGAATACCTTCCGAGCATTGACCTTTGGTACGCTGGAGGGTATGGATCTGTTTGGGACCCCGGAATTTGCTCAGTGGCATGAGCTGTGGCAGGCGAGACTAGGCAGGCAGCAGGAATCGAAAGCCTCCTCGCATCAGTTGATGCGGAACAGCAATCCTGCGCTAATACCTCGGAACCACCGTGTAGAAGCCGCACTAGAAGCCGCAGTGAAACAAGGAGACTACAGCGTAATGGAGCAGCTTCTTGAGGTTCTTTCTAGCCCCTACGCCCACTCTCCCGAACAGGCTGATTACTCGACACTGCCTGCGCCATCAACCCGTCCTTACCGAACCTTTTGCGGTACTTGATGTAGAAGCATTAGACCAGCTAACTGATGTCAAGAAAAGATTTGCAATAAATGTTTATAGAAAAGAGCATGCTAATTGCCCCTTTTGCTATGCGTGAAGACAAGTCGACCTCCTGTATTATTGCGCTATTTTCCAGGGCCGGCCAACCAATTGCTGAATGGTAATAGCAGGTGGGAGAAAACTTTTCCAAAGGAAAAGCGGCTAATCAGCTTATTAAACTGGTTAGCCGCTTATTTTTTTATAAGTGAGGGAATTGGGTTATAATAAAATAAAGAAAAATTTGGTATCGAAAGGTGGAGTTTATATGACACATAACAATCCTCATAGTCATGCAAATAATCGTAAACCAAACGCTTTAATTAATTCGAAATCTCCATACCTGCTTCAGCATGCTTATAACCCGGTTAATTGGATGGAGTGGTCACCTGCTGCCTTCCAAAAAGCTAAACGGGAAGGTAAGCCGGTTTTCTTGTCAGTAGGCTATTCCTAGCCTGCGGGCTAATATAATGAAATAGAGGTATTGCAAATTTACATGCCATTGGTGCCATGTTATGGAACGGGAAAGCTTCGAAAATCAGGAAGTAGCACATATTCTCAATCAGCACTATATCTCCATTAAAGTCGACCGTGAAGAACGCCCAGACGTCGACCATATCTACATGGAAGTCTGCCAAGCCATGACGGGACACGGCGGTTGGCCTCTTACTGTTATTATGACCCCGGACAAAGAGCCGTTTTTCTCTGGTACGTACTTTCCTAAAGAAAGCAAATACGGTCGTCCGGGCTTGATGGATATTCTTAACCAAATCCATAGTAAATGGACCGAAGACCGGGAGCGTGTTGTCCGCACCGGTCAGCAAATTGTCAATGCCCTTCAAGAGCATCGTATCAAAACGAAGGGGAAAGGTGAGCTAACGGAGGAAACGCTTGCGAAAGCGTACGAGCAGTATGAAAGTACATTTGATTCGCGATATGGTGGCTTCGGACAAGCACCGAAATTCCCGTCACCGCATAATCTGGCTTTTCTTCTGCGTCACTGGAAATTAACCGGAGAAGCACATGCGCTGAACATGGTAGAAAAAACGCTTGAGTCAATGCAGCGTGGAGGGATTTACGATCAGATCGGACTGGGCTTTTCCAGGTATTCTGTCGACGAAAAATGGCTGGTTCCGCATTTTGAGAAGATGTTATATGACAATGCATTACTTGCGCTCATTTATCTTGATACGTATCAGGCTACAGGTAACGAGACATACGCAGACCCCGCTCGGCAAATCTTTACGTATGTACTGCGTGATATGACCGATCAGGAAGGTGGCTTCTATTCAGCGGAAGACGCTGATTCGGAAGGGGAGGAAGGGAAGTTCTACGTCTGGCGTCCAGAAGAAATCAATGAAATTCTCGGAAAAGAAGACGGGGAACGCTTTAATCGCATTTATGACATTACGGATTACGGTAATTTCGAGCACAGCACGAGTATTCCGAATCTCGTAGAGAAGTCGCTTGAACAATCAGCACAGGAAGAAGGCATGGAGTTGGATGAATTAAAGCAATTCATCGAGAAATGCCGTGTCAAGCTGTTTGAAGTACGGGAGAAACGCATCCACCCGCATAAAGACGATAAAATTCTGACTGCCTGGAATGGTCTCATGATTGCAGCATTGGCTAGAGGCTCGGTCGTGCTTGACGATGAGAAATATGCAGAGGCGGCAGCACGTGCAGTGGAGTTTATCAAGAGTAAATTACTGCGGGAAGACGGACGGCTTCTAGCAAGATACCGGGACGGAGAATCCGCATTTCTCGGTTATCTGGATGATTACGCCTTCTTAATTTGGGGGCTGCTGGAGCTATATGAAGCGACATTTGAGACGGATTACCTAATGTATGCGCTAAACTTACAGGAGCAACAATTCGCACTGTTTTGGGATAAGGAAGACGGCGGTTTTTACTTCTATGGCAGTGATGCAGAGCAGCTGTTGACGCGTCCGAAGGAACTGTACGACGGAGCCATGCCATCCGGCAATTCGGTGGCGGCGATGAATCTTGTCCGTCTGGCGCGTCTGACTGGAAATGATGATATTGTCCGTCTTGCCAGTGAGCAGGTTTCCGCTTTTGCAGGGGATGTAGCGCTGTATCCGCAGGCACATGCTCACTTTATGATGGCTGTGCAATTCCTGTTCGGACCGACGCAGGAAGTTGTGATTGCGGCTCCAAGCCAGGCAGCGGCACAGGAGATGGTACAAGAAGTCCGGAAACATTTCATGCCGAATGCCGTTGTGTCGGTGGTTACAGATGAGACACGAGAAAAATTTCTTCTTCTCGCACCGATGTTAACAGATAAAACGACACAGGATGGAAAAGCCACCGTATATGTTTGTGAAAATTTTGCCTGCCAGGCTCCTGTAACGACAGTAGCGGAGCTTAGGGAAAAGTTAACATAATTGATGATAAAGGAAGAAGCGAAGATAAACGTTTGAGTTTATTCTTCGCTTTTCTTGTTATCCGACGTAATATGCATATCTTTCTTTTACTGTCTACTTAAAGGGGATAATCACACCTATTAATTATCCATATATTGGAAGATATAAGATGCACGCCGTACGCAATCGATTTATCACTTTCATAAATTTTTGTACAAAGTTCTCCGTAATAATCAATCATCTTTATCCCCCATATCACTAAATAGATTATTCTATATCCTTGTTCAACTATCCTACACTCTTTGGTTAAACAAGTACATATGATAATAGCTTAACTATATAGCGGTTATCCCTCCTGTCCGAAGGGGCAGTTAGGATTATGCGGATATACCACAATAAGAGTATCAAGAATTTTAGTGAATACCTCAATAAGGTTTAATCTATTGAGAAAACCTGCTCTCCCCTACCAAAAACAAAATGGAGAGGTAAACATTATATTCACCTCTCCCTATATAACAATATTCGTCAAAAATGATTTTTTATCATAATCACTTTTTTATTATCAACTAATCCCACCAGATTTACTACAATAGAATTCTATATATACACGATGATTCGTTTTAATACCACTTAATTCTAATCTTCCACCAACAGTAATACCATATGTACGACCACCATCAATTCGTTCTGGGTCATAACCTGTTTGTGTCCAAGCTCCACTTGTTGTTCGCGAGGTTAAAGAGTTAATCCCCGTAAAAACTTGGCTATCAATATTCCCGTTATACCCTGTTTCAAAATTACCTGTAACATTTAAAGTTACAGTCTTGCCATCTGCATCAAAATTTTTTGATTTCGTTTTTGAAATTCCAGCAAGAGTAATTGGACTTGATGATGGAGTTGATTCTTGTGAATCAACAAACGTTAAATTAGCTCTTTCAATTGCTCTTTTTCTAAATTCACCCGGCTCAACCCAATCTTCCTCAGCAAACTGGTCAAAAGGTACAGCCTCCATTGACACACCCTCATGCTCCGCCACTACTTCTTCGATAATTTTAACATATTGCTTGTAATACGCTTCTTTTTGTTCTTGTGTCAATTTTGCCTGCCCCAAATTATCCTTTTCAACGGATGTACCCTCAACGTTTTTAGTAGTGATTTCCTCTGCGAAAACTGATGAAGAGGCGATTGGTGCTACCATTAATCCCAATAAAGAAATACCTGCTACAAACTTTTTTAGATAATTATTCAAATTTACTCCTCCTTTTTAAAGATTAGTAATATATTAACAATTAACACCCTACCATAAGTTGTAAATAATCAAAATACTTTATTTTACATTTTGGGAAATAAATATTAACAAGAGTTGTTGATTATTTATTTTTAGACGGACTACTCCCGTACAAGTCGATATAATTTTTGGGGAATCGCTTTTTGTCGTACCGAATACGGCTAAATAAAAAACACTATTCTTTTCATTATTTTAGAGAAAAGATAGTGTTTTTTTCGTTTTGGGGGTACCAGAAAATTTTAGCTTGATAGCGATGTGGCTGAACCCTAAAAATCAATTAACGCTTGACAATGCTCGGCCTTTATTAAAATAGTCGTTTTGAAAAAAACTAACCTTTTATAAATATTGATAACAGGTGTAAAGATTTTTTGTTTTTTTTAGCCTACTGACTAAAAAAGACGGAAAAGCATGTGTACAAACAAGTAAGTCCGGCTGTTCTTCTTCTAGCAGCTGCTCTCTTTTTTCTATCCGATCATTTACATAGGAATTCGA
>NZ_LGUG01000004.1:2873164-2888584 GCF_001274715.1 Aneurinibacillus migulanus
GAATTCGAAGCTGAATGAAATTCCTCCCTTACCGGATTCTTTTACTTATGAAATTGAAAGTAAAATAAAGGCAAGAGAATCAACGGATTTGGAAAACCGGAGAAAAAAGAAAGGGTTACATATTATAAAAAAACTGACCATTGCTGTAGCAGGGCTAATAGTGGCCGTTTCTTTAGGGATTTTTGTTTCTCCAACATTTGCGAGCTATGTAAACAGTTTGTTTAACATTGGGAAAGATAGCTATGAAGGTGCCAAAATTGCCGCCGAAAAGGGGTTCTCGCAGAAGCTTGATATGAAAGTCATGGATAAAGGCATCACCATTGAGGCAAAAGAAATCCTCGTTGATTCTCTTGCTCTTGCAGTAATTATTGATGCCAAAGATCAAAATGGTAAAAAAATATCCCCTAATGACCTTTTACAAGGGGTACAAAAATCAATTCTTACAGACAAATCAGAAAAAAAACAATTTGAAAGTACAGAGCCTGATGACTCCAACTGGTATCCTACTGACTCTGACTGGTACAGTACTCAGTATGGTGATTATATCATCTTTACGCGTAATATGGAGGGTGTTTTTACTGAACAGAATCCAATGCCTACCGAGATGCTCGTTCACCTTACCTTCAATAAAATCGGTAATATAGAGGGGAAATGGCAACTTAAAATCCCGGTGGATATGACGAAAGCAAATGTGGCTACTAAGCTAATTTCTATTAATAAAAAATACACATCACCACAGGGAGTGTCTCTTAATCTCAAAAATATAGAAATTTTTCCTAGCGCAACGCTCGTATCGGTCGAAGCAAAACAAACAAAAGAATTAGAAGAGAAAATACAAAACATTTCTAAGGAAAAAGGGTTTCGTGGTGATTTCAACGATTTCAAGGAAGGTGACGATCTTACTTCTTTCCATGCTGCCGATGCTTTGAAAAACACTGGATTTGCCTATCAACTCCTCGATGAGCGAGGCACTGTTATCGCCGGTCGTGACGATTTTGGTGTACCCAAAGCAATAGGTATAGATACAGGAAGTATGGAGAGTGGTTACGTACAAAGCAACTATACATTTAGGAATTCGTTTCTGCCGATTAGAGATACAAAGAAGCTTACATTTAAATTGCATGCTATCTATACGAACGAAGTGACAGATTTCCAGGCCAAACTAAATCTATCCAATCTTAGCAGGAAGCCGTTCACCCAGAAGGATACCTTTGGAAATACATTCACATTTAAGGATTTCAAATTAAAAGAATGGGAATTGAACAATGTAGATGCTTCCATAAAAGAAAAGATTAAAGTTAAAGGTGGACTCATTACCTATGAAGCAACATTAGCCAAGGATATTATGAGTACTGATGTCTGGTCGGTAAAGGACGAAACAGGAAAAGTACATCAGGTATATTCAGGCGACTACCTGGTGGCTCATGGTGATAAGGATCAAACACTGGTAACCAAAACAACGAAAGATGAAAATGGTCTTGTACACATCGAAGGAGTAATGGCTATTGAAGACATAGAACATCAACCGAAGGAACTTACCCTGAGCTATCATACTGTAAAAAAACAGCACCGAGATGTTGATTGGAAAGTGGATATCCCTTTAGGTAAATAAAGGAGAGCTGTCCCTGTTCTTTCTATATAAGAACCATATCGCCATCAACCTAGGAAAATAAGTCACCCCCAAAACGAAAAAATAAGCTTTTTTGTTACAAGAAAGCCTAAAAATTTCGTTCTGGGGATGCAATGAAATTTTAACTTGACAGGCATACGACTGAATCCTTCTCGTAGTGTCCGATATTCTAATGAGGAGTAAGGACGCTGTTTGTAATTAAAAACATAGCCGGAATATTTAGAGGTGTTTCCAGTGATAAATGAATGATGAACTCATCTTAACGAAAAGAGTTATCTTGAACTTTTAGATGAGATGGTAAAGGTTGGCTATCAGTTGTATGCCCCATATAATGAGCAAATCGTGGCAGTTACAGGTATAGCTATTCGGTTCCATTTTTATTACGGTAAATATATTTTTGTCTATGATTTAGTTACCTGTCACTCTGAGCGAGTGACCTTTTCTACATGGTTCTATAAAATTGCATACCATCACTGTTTGGATGAGATTAGAAAACAAAACCGCTGGCAATGACATGTCTTACTCTACCAAAGGCGGCAGACTTCATTTTATGACAACTGTACAGGGAGTTGGAGAAAAAGCTCTCCATCCGCGAACATAAAAACAAACGAATCATCATAAGGAGTGGATGAGAGTAACCATATGAGAGAGAAAAAACGATGGACAAATCTGTTATTTGCTTTATATTTTTATTTGTGCCTTGTTGTATCCACAGCTCACACCATATACTCACTATGAAAACAAGGTACTTGTGCTCACCTATCATCATATTGATGAAAAGATAAAAAGTGATGCTACGATTACACCGAAACTTTTTGAACAGCATATGAAAAAATTGAGGAAGTACAACTACAATGTGATTTCCATGGATGAATTTATTGCCTTTATGAAAGACAATAAAAGCGTGCCGCCGAATGCGGTTCTTCTTACGTTTGATGATGGTTATAAGAGCTTCTATTCGAAGGCGTACCCAACGCTACTAAAGTACGGTTACACCGCTACAAACTTTATCATTGTAAAAGCAACTGATATACCTAATCCAAAGGCACTTCCACACCTTACTTGGAAGGACATGCGGGAAATGAAACGAAACGGCATGAGCTTCTATTCCCATACATATGACCAGCATACGCTCTGTAACGTAAACGAGCAAGGGGAAACAAACCCTGCGTTCATAACACCAATATACAAGGAAAAAGAGAAAAGGATGGAGAACGAAGGTGAATATCAATATCGGATAGAAGATGATATTCAGTTTGCAAACGAACGCCTGGAGCGGGAATTAAACAACCATGAATCCCTTCTCTGCTTCCCATTTGGTGCGTATAACGATACCGTATTAAAAATAGGAAGAGAGAATAATATTCGCCTCTTTTTTACAACCCAAGAAGGAATAAATAAAGCGCATCAAGAAAAAGTTCTTCGAATTAATGCCGGAGCTCCAAATGTTTCTTCAGGAGAACTGATAAAGAAGCTGAGGAGTTATGATGAATAAAAATTGCTTCAAATGATAGTATATTTTCCTCTCTATATAAAGTTTCTCAAGAGAAAATCCCCCTTGTAAATACTAAGTTTGCAAGGGGGATTATTGCATACAGCAAAGCAAAAACGCTAAGGAACTATCAATGGAATAGTTGTATCATCTAATGGCAGCATAGCGAAATACAGCAGGAAACTATAGCCGATTTCCCCCTAAGAGTAGGGGAAATCGGCCCCGATATTTCTGGCGTATTAGTGTATTTTTTTATCATACTTTTTGCCAAATGAGCTCACCGCTGCAGGCATCGATATATTTTAATTCTCGATTACGGTCAACGCTCAAAGGAACATCCGCTTGACAAGTTGTGGTAGATTCATAGAGCAGGCGGTAAACTGGGGAATTCTCGTCTAGGTCTTTAAACCATTTAAGTCGGATGCTAACATGCTCACTGTATCGATCAAACGCTTTTTCGGGTGTAAGCACCGGACAAAAGTTCCTCTCTGCCAGTTCTAGAATTTCTTCATAAGAGACTCCCATATAGCTGCAGATTTTTCCGGTTAAAGTACTGACACTAACCATGGCCCGTTCATGGTTAACAGGGATATTGCCGATGTAGACAGGTAGATAGAAAAACTCGTGATCACGCAGTTCCTCATCCATGTTTTCCTGATCAACTTCGAGCTGAAGGTAAGAAGTATAATCCGGAAAAACGTGCTGCAAAAACTGTTCCGCCTTCTCCCAGCATTGCTTCCGGGTCAGTGATGCAGTTGCAGTAGTTTCTTTTTCCTCTTCAGTCCAGTGGAAGAACCCTGCCAAACACCCTGTCGATTTTTCGATTTGAATTATAAATGAGGATTCTAGTTTTCGTAGCGAATCACCCCATTTACGCTTCATGTAAGCATCCACAGAAAGTGTCTCTGATTCCGGCTCTTCATCTACTTCCTCCTTAAGCTTATACAACAATTTAATCCTCTCATCGTCATCCTTCGATTTCTCAAGCACGTATAACTTTGGATCGATACCAAGCATCTCCCAGGCTGCGATGTTTTTGATCAACTCCTCACTTGGATCATTCGGATTCAGTGGCTGTTTTCCCTTTTCGCTTTCTTCGAATGTTAGTGTATCACCCAAGCTATCGGTATCATCCCTTTCTATCGGAGCAATTGGGTGACTAGGAGGCATCAGATAATGTTCGATTCCAAAATGATCGACGCTCCGGAATCGCTTCATAGACAAGCCGATATTCAGGCTGTGTTCCCTCCATTTCATACATAGAAGGATACAAGGTAACCATTGTCAGTTTCATTTGTAAATCACTTAACACTTGTTGTCTCACGTTTTTTGCTCAACAATGCTATCAGGCCACTTTGGTCTAGGGGCGGTTTTTTGTTCAGATTGATATCTGATAATGTTTAAGCTATTATCCAGTGTAATTTCACAGCCCGTATCGGGAAGCGGTAGTCCCCCAACTTCCTCCCTATAGGTGATAAATCGAAAATTTTGTCTCTCTTCGATATTTACCCAAGTGAATGCTGTATGATCGGGATTATGTTTCATTAGAAAAGCGTCAGCGATCGCCCTCGCGTCCTCTTCGGAGTTGTCTTGGTTCCCTGTATTTTTATCTTCCATATCGATATCCAGCCTTATCAAATCCCCGGTTTCCAGGTCTAGCGCAACTTCAATTTTGCAGTCGTTTTTTTCAGGATCCTCCCAAATGAAGGATCGGTATTTCTCATTGCCCTTGGGTGTGTTATCTTCCATTTCCAGTCGGTAATGATCTGGAATCATGACAATTGTTTTTGCTTTTGTTCGGAGTGTCTCATAATCGATTGACATATATACCTCCATGATTTAGTTCTAATTTAAACAAAGCTTTTTATATCTCATAGAGGTTATACGTAAAACATCAGCGCAACGTAGCAAAAATATGTAAATTTTTCCTTGGTTGAACCTCCTGCAAGCCTACTTTTATATGATCTTTCGGGTGTAGGGAAGACGTATTTAACTTATTACTTAAAGCTTCCTGTAATTATATTAGACTTAGCTTCTGCGATTAGATGTTAGATAAAGTAACCTGGCGTAAGTTTGTCAACAGTAAATCATCATGTTAGCCATTGGGGGGACTTGCGTATGGAGGCTTATCCATCCAGACCCCGATAACTTATCAACGCTCACAGAGGAGGAGATTCGAGACATTTTGGCGTTCTGATAGGAGGAGGATTAACAATTGATTTAATCTCGTATGTAAAAAAACTGTAACAGCGTTTATTTGTTGCTACAGGGTTTTCCGTGTTTGCCCCTTTATTTCATTTATATACAGCGGGACAAGGAGTTAGATGCTATTGGTGATAGGCTGCGCGTAAATCTTCTGCGACTAACGCCATGACAGCGCATAGATGTTGTCAACCAATGTATAAAAGCCTAGCCCCTTTAATCCAGAGGTACAAGATAAAAAGAAACTTCGCCGTTCCAGCGACGAAGTTTCTAGTGATATAGATAGATTCCACGGCTCAAAGGTGAAATCTAAGCGATATCCACCGGTGCGCCAGGTTCCTATTCTAACGTGGTGGGTTTCCCTTGTTTAATTTTTGTCTATTCCTTAAAAATAGATGGCGTGCAGTTCCTCTTTCATTTTTTGATGGAGGACAGGATTAGATGCAATAATCCCGGATGCACCCCATCTAAAGCTATTCCCCTCACGATCAGAAACGACTCCGCCAGCCTCTTGCACCAATAAGGCACCTGCTATCCAATTATAGAATTCATCTCCGAATTCGTAGTATCCATCCAGTCGTCCGCAGGCGGTGTAGGCAAGCTGAAGGGAGACAGACCCAAGCATTCTGACCGCAAATGCCCTAGGGATGATTTGGCCAAATCCTTTCAGAGTGAGATTGGTACTCTCGATTTCTTTGGTCGGAAAGGATGGGGGAGTTGTAGAAACGATTGCTTCCTCTAGCTTTTCCTTGGTAGCCACGCTAATTCGCTTACCATTTAAAAAAGCTCCTTCACCCGCAACCGCATGAAACAGTTCATCGTGACTTGGATCATATACAAAGGAAAGTGCTGGCTGGCCATCGCGGACCAGGCACAGGGAAATAGTATAGGAATAAATTCCTTGCAAAAATTGTACTGCCCCATCGATCGCATCACAAATCCAATACTCACCTTGAAATTCGACTTTTTGTTGGTTTTGTGTCTCAAACTCTGAATCGGACCAATGAATATTAGGATATTTTTCAGCCATTGCAACTTTTATCTGGTTGGTAGCCCAGTCATTCGATAATTCGAATTGATTAAACAAATCGGTAACAGAGGACGAGCGTTCCTCTCGCTTGCATTTCTCATTCAAACCTGTTCCTACAGCTTTTAGTAGTTTTTTACAAAAATCGACATCAATTGAGGTCATCGTTATTTCTTCCTTTCTATGATTTTATTTAGTAGTACAATGTCATACTACTTATTAGTGGTATGGATAAATACTACATATACTTCCTAGAAGTGTCAAGTGCTTTGTATGATGAAGATGAAAGAGCAGACGATTTACTCTCATTAACATGTCCCTACATATGCATCGGATGGAAACATGGCTAAGCAGTATTTGGAAGAAGGCTGTTATCACCTAGCTATGCTTGACATCATGTTACCTGAACTTGATAGATACAAGCTGTTGGAAATGCATAAGTAGAAAAATATACTAGTTATTTTTGTGACCGCCAAGGCTAGTGTTTTAGACAAGGTTCATGGTTTGCGGCTGGGAGCCGAAGATTACATCACAAAACCCTTTGATCTTTTGGAAGTGTTGGTAAGAGTGGAAGTTGCGTTGAGAAGGCTTCGGACAACGATACAATCATTTGCCTCAATGTCTATACGGAGAGTACTTTCGTTGTCTTTTGTGTCAAAGATCATGGTTGCGGTATTCCAGAAAAACATCTGAACAATGTGCTTCAACTATTTTTCATGCTGAATAGCGTACGACGCCTCGTTGAACTCCAAACATGTAATTATCATGCATGGCTTTCGGGAACCTATAAAGTTGCGAATCTTTGGTGAGGCCAACCGGCATAAAAGGATGATAATATCCGGAGAAATTCAGATTTTTCCCGCCGGAGAGAAAATGTACTGTCATCGGATTGTTGGCAAGGAAAAGCTGATTTAATTGCTTGAGCAGTTTGTCGGAAAAGAGCATGGGATGTATTCGTCAAGGGAGCTTTACAGCATCCATGTGTATGCGGCTAGCGAAGAGGGAGAGGAATTGTACTTTGCAGAGATGGATGGCAGAGGTATAGTGAAACAGAACGGATATGAGTATTTACAATCCTATATCAGCTTGCTGCACGTGATGGACGGTCGGATTACCTTGTATAAGGAGATACGTTTGCAGGGCGCGCTTGCTTCTTTGCAAGGCGAGTAGCAGCCATGACGAGCGTCAATAATGTGCATGAAGGGCGAAAGCGACGCTGTTTTCACTGTATATGAGTATGTACCATTGGGGAGCGATTGTCGTAACACCGGACTTCACCGATCTCTCGATTATAGAAGCTAGAAGCAATTTTTATAGTATAAGCGTAACCATGGATAACAACGGTATTTTTGATGCGGAGGGTTGGGAAGCGGTCAAACATCAAGCAAGATGCGTAGTAACCGTGACAGCAGCATTGCAAAAAGATCTAAAAATGCCTGTAGTTATTTAAGGATTAAGGCATTTATTGGGGATATTATGTGTTGACTTTTACAATAAATTATAGTAGTATTTCAAAATACGCACAATGAAAGAGAGGAGGTACATACATTGATTGACGAGCTTCGTAAAATCGGTTTGTCAGATCTGGAAGCAAGATGTTACTTGGTGCTTCATGAGGAGCCAAAGATATCTGGATATGAGGTGGCCAAAAAAGTCTCTGTTTCCCGAACAAATGTATACGCAGCACTTCGTTCATTAACGGACAAAGGCATGTGCCGAGTGATAGAATCAGAACCTGTTCTCTACGATGCCGTACCGATTGAACAGCTTGTTCGATTGTTACAATCAGAATTTGAACAAACAACCCGCTCGCTTCTGGAGCAACTGCACTCGCCCCCTCGGACATCTCCATCATTCTATAGCTGGCAAGGTGACAAAGCGATTGAGACAGCCATTCGGCGTTTGGTCTCGAATGCAGACAAGAGCATTGTGGTCGATATTTGGTCTGAAGATGTTCACTGGGTGGAAGGACCGCTGGTGGAAGCGGAGAAACGCGGCCTTGCTATCACACTGATTTCGATCGGTGAATGCCATACATGTCTGAAGAATGTTCTGGTGCACAAAAGGAGCGATGAGTGGAAGAATGTTGGTGCCAGAAAATTTTCTATTCTCTGCGACACCCGTTCTGCCCTGCTTGGCAGCTTTGGTAAAGAGCTCAAACCTACAGTATTAGAAACCGATCATCCTTCCCTTATTGAACTATTGCAAAATGCGTTTTATCACGACGTCATTATGGAACAGATTGAGCGGGATTTTAGCAAAGAACTGGCGGATAAGTACGGAAATCATTATGAACGCATTATTGACTCTTATCGGAAATACTTGTGAAGGATGAAGAGTATTTCCTTTTTTTTAATTTTATATTAGTAGTATTTTATAACACCTCTAAAAAGAGGGTAAAAAAAGGAAACCTCTTTATGAAAACAACCTATTCAATGCCAACACGCTCATTTTTAAGCGTGGAAATAACTTGTGCCACGCCGATAAAATAAGCGATCTCTTCAGGGAATTGTTTGATGAATGTAATCCCTAGTATGCTCCCCAGGAACAGCCAAGCAAAACGAGCTTTTGTTTATTGTATTTTTTTCAGATACTATATAAATTACACTTGATATTTTGACAGGGGAATGTGGTTGGAAGGAGGAGATTCGGAAAAAAGAAGAGGTTGGATGCGCCCTGCGCTCCAGCAGAAGAAAGGCCAATCAGATGTATATAGATATTGAATCCTTGTTCAACTCTCTTGTAAAAATTGTTTTTGTAAGCATGAATGATTTTTTCTTTGGAATCCTCATCTTGAATTTCCTTTGAAGTTGAAAGTGCCCTGCTTTCATAGACAATAATTCGAATTATTTCATCGCTGTTTAAGTTTTTGCAATTTTCGTTCCGTCGTTCCATGTATAGTAATCAAAAAGCGAGTTGTTTCTATCTGCTGTTGGAGCAGGTTTCAAGTCACCAATACCCTGATTTAGTGGCGAATTTCTAGTTCTCTCTTGGTCAAGTGGTGTGGTTTTGACGGTCCAAAAATGAGCATTACGAGGACCGAATTTACATATATTACAAGGCTCGACTTACTGTAAAATCAGGAGATGATCGGGGAAGCTACTTTTCTCATTATTAATCTGAGGCATGTGTAGACGCAAAAATAGCAGGGAAAGCAGAAAAGAGATATCAAAAGCAAACAGCGAGAGAAACAAAGTCTCATAGATTAATGCTTACCATTTTATATGATGAATTAAAAAAGCAATCTCAGGCTGACATATGGTCTGATATGCATATTAAGTTTGGATATGAAGCAAAAATGCAACTTCAATACTATCCGGATATTTGGGTAAATAAGAAACTTATACCTGCAAATATTTTGCGTTTTTTTATAGAGATGACAATTTGTTCAGAATTTGTTCAGTTAGTAGCAATAAAATAAGCAACAGGCATTAAATAGTATTATTTAGCTAAAGGTTAAAGGAGTATAAAATAAAAGTGAAAAAGGAATCGTTTATTATACCTATGAATAGGTCTGAACACTCTGGTGCTGTACGCGAGATAACAAAAGGGGAGGGGAAGATGAAGAAGTGGGGTTATGGAATTGCCAAATTCCTTATTCCTATTACTATTTCTTTCTTTGTTTATTCCGTTCCTGCCTTAGCAAAAGAATCACAGGAGATGGTGGGCGGAAGCGTAGAGGTTGAGAGACCCCCTGTAATGACAAAAGGGATTGTTAGTTATAAAGTAAAACAAGGGGATAGTATGAGTTCGATTGCTACTGCTTTTAAAATTCCATTGAAAGATTTATTAACAGCTAATCCACACATAAAAAATTACAATAAACTTTCCATTGGTCAAGACGTGTATCTTCCCTAAATTAATGTTGCGGAGTATGAGCATGCCTTGAAGCTGTATAAAGGAAATTATCTCGAGGATTACGAGTATATGTGGGCAGAACGTAAACGGGGGCGTCTTCAGTTGTTGTGGCAGATTTGAGCAGGTTTTATATGGAATAAGGAAGCTGGCAAGGCGTAATCAAGGTCAATCAACGCATTCAACAGTTCCTTTCTTCACAAAAAAAGCCCGAATAAGGAGCTTTTTTCAAAGCAGCCATTATTCGGGCTACAGGCAGTATTTAAAACGAAATTTTTCTGTTTTTCATCAATGGTGTTGATTATCCAGTACGATCCAGATTGGATCGTCACCACACCGTGCCCCAAACGGGCGGCGGTTCGTCTCCCGCACTCGAAAAACCCTGATGTTTTGCCGGTTCGGCCTTGGTGCCACAAAGCGGCCGTATCTCTTCCTTGCGAGAAAAAGATGAGGGAGCACGCCGACGCGTGCATCTTATTCCTTCCAATCTATGGATAATCAACAGGTGTGGTTTTTCATATCAGTTATACGATGGGGTTTCCCTCCTATTTTTTATCTCACTTCTTTTCAAAGTTGGTAACAGATACGACTGAGCCATCACCATTAAAAACTATTTCTAATTCTTTTTTAGGAATATTGACATGTTTAAAGTAAACTTTAGTGATTGAATCTTTATTTTTAAAAGGTTTCGTCTCAACATGGGAGAATGCATAATCCCCCCAGTTTTTTTCATACAAATCTTTTACCAATACTGCTGCTTTTTCTTTTGCCTTATTTTCAGGCAGCGGTTTTTCTATAGGAGGCGATGTCTCAGACTTACTAAGACTTAAAAGATTGCCGGACAAATCGTATTCAACGAATCCAAAAAAGCCATTCTTTCCTTTTTCTTGTACCCATAGTTGAGTGCTTTCGTATTTTACTAAAAAGCCTACATCCCTTTTCCCTCGATTGGCACGAACGACCTCAAGTTGTTTTGCTTCCGGATACACTTTATATAACTTATTTAAAGCAGATTGTATTTCTTGCCTATTTAACTGATTACCTGTTAAATCACCTAGCTCAGTATGTCCGCGTGCGAAAGCGCGTACCCCTACATTTGCACCTAATCGCACAGAGATCGTTTTAAAGGTTTCATTCGGTTGCATTTTTTTACTAAAAACNAATCGCACAGAGATCGTTTTAAAGGTTTCATTCGGTTGCATTTTTTTACTAAAAACAACACTCGTTCCACCAGTCGTCCCCAGAGTATTATCCTCAAATCGTTGAACAATATATTGCTTACTCTCGTTCCCGATAAATTTCTGTAAAAAATCTTTTGCCTGCTGTTCTGCCTGATTATGTGGCAGTGGAGCCAATTGTTTATCCTGAAAATTGACATTTAAAATTTCCCCTGTACTAACCTCAATTTCAACACTAGCATCACCTTGTGGGGTATTGAGTTTCTTCTTTTCTTTTGTAAAGGTAATATCCCACTGCTCAACACCATACCCATGTTTTCCGGTTCCTTTCTGTATCATTCCTATATGGTAATTTTTCAGTTCAGGAAATACTTGATATATTTTGTTCAGTGACTTTTGCGCTGTTGCGTCGATTTTTGTTAGTGTTTGCATGGATGTTGTTTGAACAGGTTTTTGGGGCTCCTTGGAAAATACAGGTGTTGTAATTAAAAGACTCATGGATAAAAATATTGCTGTGGTCTTTTTGATATTCAATGTTTTTCCCTCCTATTTTTTATCTTACTTCTTTTCAAAGTTGGTAACAGATACGATTGAGCCATCACCGTTAAAAGCTATTTCTAATTCTTTTTTAGGAATATTGAGATGTTTAAAGTAAACGCGAGTGATTGAATCTTTGTTTCCCTTCTCATCTTTAAAAGTTTTCATCTCAACATGAGAGAATGCATAATCCCCCCAGTTTTTTTCATACAAATCTTTTACTAGTACTGCTGCTTTTTCTTTTGCCCTATTTTCAGGCAGCGGTTTTTCTGTAGGGGGGAGTGTCTCAAACTTACTAAGACTTAAAAGATTGCCGGATAAATCGTATTCAACAGATCCAAAAAAGTCATTCTTTCCTTTTTCTTGTACCCATAGTTGAGTGCTTTCATATTTCCCTAAATTGCCTACATCCCTTTTCCCTCGATTGGCACGAACGACTTCAAGTTGTTTTGCTTCCGGATATACTTTATATAGCTTATTTAGAGCAGATTGTATTTCTTGCCTATTTAACTGATTACCTTTTAAATCACCTGGCTCAACGCGTCCACGTGCGAAAGTGCGTACCCCTACATTTGCACCTAATCGCACAGAGATCGTTTTAAAGGTTTCATTCGGTTGCATTTTTTTACTAAAAACAACATTCGTTCCACCAGTCGTCCCCAGAGTATTATCCTCAAATCGTTGAACAATATATTGCTTACTCTCGTTCCCAATAAATCTCTGTAAAAAGTCTTTTGCCTGCTGTTCTGCCTGATCATGTGGCAGTGGAGCCAATTGTTTATCCTGAAAATGAACATTTAAAATTTCCCCTGTACTAATCTCAATTTCAACACTAGCATCATCTTCTGTAGTATTCAGTTCCTTTTTTTCTTTTGTAAAGGTAATATCCCACTGTTCAACACCATACACACGCTTTCTGGTTCCCTTCAGTATCAGTCCCATGTGGTAATTTTTTAGTTCAGGAAACTCTTCATATATTTTGTCCAGTGATTTTTGTGCTGTCGCATCGATGTTTAGTTCATTTTTATCCGCTTTGAAAATGGAGCCAACAATTGGGATATCTTTCAAAATATTGGCCATTACCGGTGAAATAAACCCTAATGTAAAAACGCTGAGGATGACAAGTGCAGCTGAACCTGCAATATAGAGTCCTGCCTTTTTTCGTTTATTTTTTTTACCTTCATGGAGAACAGAGCGATTTTTATCCTGTTCTTGCATTGCTTTTTCTAACCCTCGTTCGCTATATTCCGTAAGCGATGCCGGTAACGGAATATTGTTCATCTCGCTTTTCAAATTATTCTCCATACAAAGAACCCTCCATTACATTGACTCGTAATCGTTTTAAGGCTCGATACAGAATCGTTTTAACGGTGTTTAACGGAAGATCAAGAATTTCAGCAATGACGGGCAGTGTGTAGTCATAATAATATTTAAGTAAAACTACACTTTTTTCTTTTTCATCTAGCGATTTTTGAACCAGTTCTAACAGTGAAACAGAAAGTGCAACATCAGGGTCATATTCTTTCATATCCCATTCGTTAAGAAATGAAGTGGTAGTGTGTTTTCGTTTACGTAGGAAATCAATTGCACAATTAATCGTTATTTTAATTAGCCACGATTTGAAGTATTCCGGATTTTTTAAACGATGGATATTTAAAAGTGAACGATAGGCGGTCTCTTGAACAATATCTAGTGCATCTTGTTCATTATTGACATATATGTAAGCTGTTCGATAAATCATCGCTTGATATTGCAGAAATAGCTCTTTATATGCAGTTGAATCTCCTTTTGTCGCTTGTTGAATAAGCGAAATGATTGATTGCTCCATCCTCATCCTCCCTTCTTTACATAAAATTAGACGGAAAGAGTAAGATAAAAAGTTTTCTACAACTTATAAAAAAATTTTAGATTGATAGCGATGGGCGGTATCCTATGCCCATCTTTAGAGTTCCTTGAAGATTTACTCCAGATGCTTGAGAAGCTGGAAGAGAGGATAGAAAAGATGTTAAATCAAATCAACCAGGCTCGACATTCACTAATAAAAAGCCGAAAGGAAAATGGTTAGTACATAGAGACGATTATGAGTGTTAGTGAGTGGTTCGGGGTGATGCTGGCTATGGCTCATGTAATTGAAAAAGTCCAAATGGAGTGGGGTAGAAAGTTACATCTATCTCTCGTCACAACAAAAAATATGCCGACAAAGATTTCGTACTCTAGCGATTTTCACATAAAAACAGCCGCTATGAGCGAAGGCTCCATAACGGCTTAGCAAACACGTTTAATAAAAATATCACGCAAAAAGAAAACCAGCAAGTTTTATTTCAGTGATTTACTGTAAGTGCTACAGGTGAGCGTTCTTAAGAATGCTAAAAAGAGGACAGAGGCAGGTTTTAATTATCCCAAATGGCTTTGTCTATGTAAATAAGCCCTTTATCTTTTACTAATGCTTCGAATTTATAAAGGATTTCATCAGATCTAATGTCTGTATAAACAAACCATAAATTTTTCATGGCTCTGATATACGGACCTAAATTAGCGATAGTACCCTCGATTGCCTTATAGAGTTTCTCTTGGTCTGCAGATCCTGTCGAAGATTTAAGTTTGTTCGTAACAGGCCTTGGTTCATAAACGATTAAATAATACTCCAAGGTATCGTGCCTCCTGGTATGTACTCGGAAGGATGCTACTCGTAAAATGCTCCATATTCTTCCGATAATACCATTCGACAAAAGGATGTGAAACCCTATTTTTAGCTAACAGGACGAGTCTGCATCTGGTGTGGGCTCGGTAACGGCCACCCAAGGGGGAAAGGAGGGGGCGTGAAAACCTTCGTCTTTTGTGTCGTATACGTATCTTTCCATCATATTAACGACGCTTCTTCAAGCTAAGTTACTCAATTTTTCTGTATATCTAAACCTTAACCTGATGGGTGTGTAACGTGACCCTAATAGAAAATAAAACAGATGGTCTTCACAAAAAAATTTAGGAAAATGAGAAAGATATTCTAAAATTGTACGTTATAGCTAATGAACAAGCAAAAGGTAGCATCACTTTTGGAAAGGAGGACAAACATGTCTAGCGATCAGGAGCTGGTTGAACTCGTTTTACAAGGAAATAAGCAGGCGTACAATCAGATTGTAGACCGATACAAAGGAAAGATTTACTTCTTTTTGTATGGAATGATAGGTCGACCACAAGATGCACAAGATTTAGCGCAAGAAGTATTTATTAAAGCATACTTCCACATACAAAGCTATAAACCTGATTACAGCTTTTCATCCATACCGTATTGCAACTAATCACTGTCTCGATGAACTGAGAAAACAAAAACGTGTCCCATACATCAGTCAGGAAAACGGTAGTCATGAGGAGAATTCATTCGTCCATCATAGAACACCGGAATCCATTTATTTGGAAAAAGAACGAAATGCTGTTTTGCACAAGTATATTATGGAGCTCGATGAAAACTATCGAACGGTGCTTGTACTTCGTCATATTG